>JAFIGB010000090.1 GCA_020831705.1 Candidatus Sumerlaeia bacterium
CCCTTTGTGATACCCTCGGTCCCTCCCGCAAGCGTTACCGTGCCGACCATATTTCCGAAACAGAGGCGACACTCTTTCATGTCGTCGACGTCACCGATGAGGCCCCCGTGACCATCGAGAAGGGCCGCATCTGGGCCGAAAGCAAGAAGAAGGCGAAGGAATTCTACCGTGCCTACTGGGAGAAGGAATTGGGGCTGGAGGGCCGCAAGGTCCAGCTTCAGGAAGTTGAAGGCTCAACACGGGTCGGCCGCTTTTCCCCCGATGATGGTGGGGAATTGACCGAGCCTCGGGATTTCAACCTGATGCTGGCGACCCACTGCGGGCCGGTTCTGGACAGCGCGGCCAAGGTGTACCTGCGACCGGAAACGGCCCAGGGGATCTTCGTGAATTTCTCCAACGTACTTACAACGATGCGCCGCAAGCTCCCCTTCGGCATCGCCCAGGTCGGCAAGTCCTTCCGCAATGAAATCACGCCGAAGAACTTCATCTTCCGCACCCGCGAATTCGAGCAGATGGAAATCGAATTCTTCTGCAAGCCCGCGGAATTTTGCCAGCCCGGTGAGTTGACCGATGATGAATGGCACCAGCACTGGATGGACGAGCGGATGAATTGGTATTACCGTTATGGCCTTTCCTCCGATCGCCTGCGCATCCGCATGCAGGATCCCGACGAGCTCGCCCACTACGCCAAGGGAACCGGTGACATTGAGTACCTCTTCCCCAATGGCTGGCAGGAGCTTGAGGGCGTCGCCAACCGCACGGACTACGATCTTTCCCAGCACGCGAAGGCCAGCGGCAAGGACCTGCGCTACTTCGACCAGGCCGCCAACGCCCATTATATTCCCTACGTTATTGAGCCATCCGCCGGCGTGGATCGTTCCTGCCTGGCCTTCATCACCGAGGCCTACACGGAGGAGGAACTGGAAAACGGCAAGCGCGTGGTGCTGAAGTTCCACCGCTCGCTGGCTCCGATCAAGGCGGCTGTGTTCCCGCTGCTGAAGAACCGCCCCGAGCTTGTGGAAACGGCACGGAAGCTTTGTCACTCACTGAAGAAGGAATTCCATTCGGTGTATGACGATACAGCAGCCATCGGGAAGCTGTACCGCCGCCAGGATGAAATCGGAACGCCATGGTGCGTGACGGTCGATGTGGACTCGCTGGAGGACCAGGCCGTGACCCTCCGCGATCGTGACACAATGAAACAGGAACGTGTCGCCCTCGACAAGGTGCGCGACTATATCGCTGCCGATCTCAAGAAGGCGGAGGAGGGGTGAGGAGCCGGATAAGCCTCCTCCCCGCAAGGTGATCCATGCCCCACTGGCTGGAAAATCCCAAGGTAAGAATCATTGGAGCAGGGCTGCTGCTGGCATGTCTCATCGCCGTGGCAGCCAATCTCCTCCGCATGGAACCCACGGCGGAGGATCGGGTTCGCGACACCGTCATCCATGCGATCCAGTCCTTTGAGGCGGGTGACAGGGACCGTTTCCTGGATCAGTTTGCCGCTACTGTCAACGTCGACACGGGGCAATACGGAAGGTTTTCCAGTCGCGACGACGTGGGTGCTGCCGCCGCCCGCGCCTTCGACCAATTGAGCTATATAAATATACGCCCCCAGAATATTGACGTTCGCCTCGACGAGGAAGAGCAGAACGCCTTCGTCATGCTCGAATTCCACTGGACGGTTTCGGGGACGATGTACCCCAACCAGCGGAATCGCTCCGAGTCACGCAACGAGGATGGAGCAACGGAAAGAGCCACCATCGGTCTTGTCCAAACAGACGGACGCTGGGTGATTCAGGAAGCCATCTGGCAACCGGGAGGACACCGATGATACGGACATCCCTCCTGGTGGGAGCGGTCGCCCTCCTCGCTGGTGGATGCGCGAAACCGCGTGTCCAAGAGGAACCGGTGGTCCCATCGACCGCGCCGGACCGCGTCAATGTCACATGGATTCATGTTCCGGGGGACGATCCGGCCACGGCCCTTCGCAATCGCCTCCGCGAGGACAAATCCTTTCATGGCCTCCTGCTGATAGACACTGGGGAGAACCTCCTTGATCCCCGGTCCGTCCGGCTAACATGGGAGGGGGAACCCATCGACCATTTTGTCTACTACAAGTCACCGGGTAGCGCCCTTCTCTTTGTCCTCCCCGACCAGGAACCCTTTCGCCAGCAGACGGTCGGGTACCTGAAAATTCATGGAGCAATGCTGGGCGAGAATCGAACCGCGGTGATTCAGGAATTCCCCCTTCTATTCAGTGACGATGACTTCGAGGAGCAGGAAACAGCGCGGAAGAACCGTGGCGGTGAGAGAATCCAGGTGGTCAACCCGGAGCGCCGACCCATTGAGGGCGCCTGGCTTTTTGGGCAACGCCGGGAGGACCTGGTGACACGGTCTGACGAGGGCGGCATGTTTCAACTCGACGCTCCCAGCCGCAGCAGCTCCCCCATTCATTACGCCTGGGCAGATGGTTTCTGGACCCATGCCTTTGACCCCGTCCACGAGCGCCGGGTTACGCTTCTCCCCCGACTGGATGCCACGAATGTGGAATTGGACTTCACCCTGACGTCCCCTGACGGTGAACGTATAGACAGCGCCCTTCTACTTGTTGCCGATGACACCTACCTTCACTGGCGCGGGTCGGCAATGAACACCTCCATCCCCGCTGATCGGGATGCGAAGGTGCTCATCATGGCACCGGGGCATTCGCAAAGACTTCTGGATATCAATGAGCTGACAGACGGTAACAAAGTGGAACTGATCCGGTCGTCCGGATCCAATTAACTTTTACTTCTGGTCGCGCTTGGGATCGAGAGCATCGCGTATTCCCTCGCCAACGAGGTTGAAGCTCGTCACGGTGAAAAAGATGGCGAGGCCGGGGAAGATCGTCAGCCACCACAACCCCTGTATATCATTACGCCCGTTGTTCAACAGGTCGCCCCAGCTTGCCATCGGTTGTGGAACTCCAAAACCGAGGAAGCTCAATGCGCTTTCCACGACAATGGAACCGGCAATACCAAAGCTGACGACAACAAGGATTGGCCCGAGCCCGTTGGGCAGGATGTGCATGAAGATGATGCGCAGATGGCCGCCACCAAGAGCACGGACCGAGTGAACATAATCAAGGTCCCGGAGGCGCAGGAACTCCGCACGCTGAAGCCGGGCCACGGCTGTCCAGCCAAGAAACGCCAGGGCAAGGATGATGTTGAGCAGGGAGGCCTGGAGGAAAGCCTGAACCGCGAGGATCAACACGAGGGCCGGAAAGCAAATCACAATCTCCATCAACCGGGATAGAAGTATATCCGTTATTTTGCCGAAGTAACCGGCCATGGCCCCAAGAACGATCCCAATGAAGGTGTACAGGGATACGGCAAAAATTCCGATGAGCATCGACACACGGGCGCCATACACCATCCGGGCAAGGACGTCGCGACCGTTGGTATCCGTGCCCAGCCAGTGCCAGTTCTGGTTTTCGGCGCGCTCCTCGACGGGAATCAGCCACGTTGGAGCCTGGCGGGCATCACCCACAATGTTCTCATTTTCACCGTAGGGAACGATGGTGCGTATGACCCGGGAATTGGTTTCGCGGAATAGATCATCAGCAATCATGCGGCGGTAGGGACGTGCGTCGGATATGGTGGGATATATCTGCTTGATTGCAGCCGTTCCGCCGAGGGCCGCAAGGGGCACGAGAACCCAATAGAAACGCCTGACGACAGGGATGCGGCGAAGTGGCCATGAGAGGACGAGTCCCCCCGCAAGAAGCAATGTATATACCTCCCAGAACCGCAGGGCACGAAACGCGGGGAACCGGGACACCAATGCCATTTCGGCATCGTATAGCCCCTCAATTTCATCCAACAGGTCCCAAAATCCATCAGGATCCACTTCCGGATCATTCGCCATGGAACGGAACCGGGCTGCCAGATCGAGGAGGACTTCGGTTGGCTCCTCCGCGAGATAAACAGCAGCCTCGGCAACACGTCGATCAAAGCCTGCGAGCTTTTCTGGAACTTCCGACGGGGGTACGGACTCCTCGGCGAAGTCCATGATTGTTTCCTCGCAAAGCCCCAGGGAGTTGTCCAAATCCAGGGGAAAAACCGTCTTGATGTATAGAGGCCGCGAATTGGCGAGGAGGGGACACAGAACGGCCACAAGGAGCACGAAAAGAATGGCAAGGAGGGCGGCAACAGCAAGGCGGTTGCGGGCGAAATCACGGCGGGTCTGCTCCCAGTAGGATGCCTGATCCCCCGATTGCTGGGTCTGCATGGGATTGGAAATGTTGGAATTCAGCATCGTCATTGCCCCTCATACGAAATGCGGGGATCGACGACTGCGTAAAGAAGATCGGCGATGAGAATGCCGAGGAGCGTCAAAAATGCGGAAAGAAAAAGCAGGGCGTTCACAACAGGGTAATCACGCTGGACGATGGCATCAAGGGTCAGGACACCCATGCCGGGAATGGTGAAGATCGATTCGATGATGATGGCCCCGGCGATGAGTTCGGGAAGAATGCTGGCACTGATGGTAATGAGGGGGATCAGCGAATTCCTGAAGGCATGGCGGAAGACCACGCTTCGCCAGGAGACGCCCTTCGCCTTGGCGGTGCGTATATAATCCTGGGAAATCACCTCCAGCATGGCGCTGCGAACCTGGCGGGAAAGAAAGGCAAGACTCCCGTAGGTAAGACAAAGAACTGGAAGGACAAGATGCCAAAGGCGGTCGAAGAACCATTGTGAGAAGGCAACACCGTCAGCACCAAGATGAATCCCCTCGCTATTGATACCCCGGGCGGGAAAGAGATTGAGGAACGGTGGACCGGTCATCGTGAGCAACAGCAGCCCCGCCACCCAGAAACTCGGCAGGGAATAGAGGATGAACAGCATCAGCGTGACGATCTTGTCACCGGTGGAGTTCTTGTTGATTGCGGAAAGTATCCCGAGGGGGATGGCGATGATATAACTTAGAAGGACTGAAAGGAGGGAGATCACCAGCGAAATCGGGAGGGCATCCCGAATGAGGGACATCACGGGACGTCTATATGTATAGGAGTCGCCAAAGTCGAGCCTGAATGCCTGCCCCGCCCACATCCCGAACTGGGTATTGCTGATAATATTCCAGCCATGGCGGGCAATTCCGGGGTCCTGATAGGAGATCATTTCCCGGCGCCACCAGCTTCTCCATCTGGCCATGATCTCATCAGAGTTGGTTGCAAATTCCAGGTCATCCGCTGCAAAGCGAAATCCCGTCTGCCCCTGGAGCGCCCTGTTCACGCGGGCACGGGTCACCGGGTCGATGGCGTTGAGATTTCGCACCAGATGGGGAACGCTGTAGGCACCGATCTGGCGGACTTCCTGATAGAGTTCCTCCTCCATGTCCGTTCCCGGGGCCGTCGCCAGCCATTGCTCCACCGCATGACGCCCTGCTTCATCTGTATAGCGCTCCCTGTTTTCCTCAAACCACTGCCGATAATGGGCATGGATCTCATCACGGGACGCCCCGGCCGGCGGTGACGGCGCACCGGGCGCCAGTCGGGGCAGGAGTTCGGCAAGCATTCGACGCCGCGCATCCTCCGACACCGTCTCGACGGCCTCTCCCGCGGAGCCTGTGGGAAGGCGCTCGCCAGGGGTGCCGATCATTTCATATCGTTCCAGAACCGGTTCCAGAGCGATGGTATTGACGCGGACGAGACGGCGGCGGGCCTCGTCCTGCCAGAAGGAAGCGGTCCTGTATAGATCATCAATGGCGCGATGGGCCTGGGTGGTGCGTGAATCAAAGCGCAGGTTCAGCACCATCGGCCTGTCGAGGCCAAGGTTCCGGCGGTTGCGTTCCACCAGGTCCTGGTAGGCCACATTGCTGGTTCCCCCACCGCCGGGCTGGATGCTCATGGTTGCGGGATCACCGGGAGTCAACCGGGTGACGACAAAGGTAATGACCGTGATCCCAAAGAGGGTCACAAAGAGCAGGAAAATCCGCTTGATGATATATTCAAACACGGTTTGCGGGCGTGTGCTCCGTGGTTCAGTTGCCGCGATCGGCCGGGTTGGCCCACCACCACTCGCTGAAGTTCATTGGGTATCCACTGGGGTACAGCTTCACTCCCCGAAGGTTGCGGTTCAGAAAATATGTCTGCTCAAACCCGAATAGAAAGCTATACGGTTGTTCATCGGCGATGATCTGGTGAATTTCCCGGGAGATGGCCCAGCGCTCCTCCTGGTCCATCGTGCGGCGCAGGCGGACGGTCAACTCGTCCACACGGTCATTGTGGAAGGACACGGTGTTGTTCCCCCCAGATTCACTTTGGGAGCTGTGCCATGTCACAAAGGGATCGGGGTCCATGCTGGCCATCCATGCAAGGCGGATCGCATCAAAGTTTTTCTCCCGGGCCTTGCGCAGGAAGATGGCCCATTCCGACCTGCTGATGTTAACGCGGATACCCGCCTGCTCAAGGGACTCCTTGATAATGTCTGCAATCTTCTGATGGTAATCCCGGGCATTGTGAATGGCGTATTCAAACTCCAACTGGACCATGCGGCCGTTGATTTCCTTCTCGCGAATGCCGTCCCCGGTGCGGTCACGCCACCCGGCCCGCCCAAGAAGCCGAATCGCAGCGCGGGGATCGTAGGGAATCGGTTCCACATCGTGGTTGTAGGCGGGGCTGTTGTAGTAGAAGGGGCCATCAACGGGAAAGGCGAGACCGTAGTGGACATTCTCGGCGATTTCCTCGCGGGGAATCAACATGGCCAGTGCCCGGCGGACATCCTTGTCCTGGAAGATTTCCCTCTCCAGGTTCCAGCCAATATAGGTGTATAGAAACCCGGTGCTTCTTGCGCGGACGACCCGCTCCAGGAATTCCGCCGTGTTGGTTTCCCGCTGGGCCCAGGTGGAAGGCTCGACTTCAAGGTCGGCATCGACACGCCCGGCGACCAGGTCACGAATGACCGTGGATGCCTCCCTGTATAGCACCCAGCTGATCTCATCCATCCAGGGCTGGCCCTTTTTCCAGCGTGGGATTGCCCCATCGGGCAGATCATTTTTCCAGTAATCGGGATTGCGCTCGATGGTGAGCGACTCCCCGCGGCGGTGCTCCCGGAAGCGATACGGGCCTGTATAGACAGGGTTGTCCTTGAACGGATGGTCATTGAAGGCCTCGCCGAAGGCAACCTCGTCACCGCCATATTGGTCGGGATTAAAGACGGACCTGGGCAGGAAGTACGCACCGCCATTCTGGGCAAGCTCACCACCAACAAGCGCCAATGCCTCGTAGTAGGGCTGGCGGTAATGAAACCGAACCCGCGAGCCGTCCTCGCTTGCCTCCACCATCTCCACTTCCGAAAAGAGGCTCCGGTAGGGCTGGGCATCGACGGTGGGATTCATGATCGTCTCCACGCTGAAGACAACATCATGCCCGGTGAAGGGTTCCCCGTTGTGCCACTTGATGTTTGGCCGGATGAAAAATTCGAACCCGCAGTTGATCTTGGCGAAGGGAAGTGTCTCTTCGGTACTTCCATAAGTGACGGTGTATGTGGCGAGATCCTCCGTCTTGATCGTCACCGGTTCTTCGCGTTCGGAGGCATAAGCGGTATCGATGGTTACCGTATGGGTCTGGCGGGTTACCCGACCCTCAAAACGGTCACCGCCCCAATTCTCTGTGAGAACAACATAATCCTCGCCAACTTCGGCAAGATCGAACTTGTTCCACGTTCCCTGCCAGGCTCCCGGGACGAACGTGAAGGAATCTCCTTCAGGGTCACCGAGGATGCGGCCTTCCTGAACCTCCCCGCCGTCCAACTGGACGAGGTCGAACTCGCGCCAGTGCCAGGCCATCTCGGCGTAAAACTCCATCGTTTCCGCATCACGGTTCACCAACGAGTCGGTCATGTGATTCAGCACCACACGGGAAGGGGCTGCGGTGGTGGTGATGGCATTGAGATGATCGAACTCCGCGGCGTTGCGCAGACGAAGCCTTCCTCCCCGCCGGGGTGTTGCCGACTCCCTGATTTCATCCGTGACATCGGGATTGAAGGTATCGGCGACGACCGGTTCGAGAACCGGGGATGCTGCCGGGGCTGGATGGGGAGCCACGATGGCAAGTGCAAGAATCAGAGTGGAAAGGGTGATGTCTTTTCTGGGAATCATGGATGGAGCCTCTATCAGATTTGACGATTATTTCGTCCCGTTTTGAATTTTCCTATGCCGAAGGGTCTGGCCTGTTCCATACTTGTTTTCAGGACCGGGTCGTCCCGGTCGAGGGGACTCCATTCTGGGAGCCCCTGCACACCAATGCAAGGAACAATCCGATCACCGAATAATCTGCATTTTCTTCTCGACCCGCCTCCCGCACCACTAAACGATCCCTTACTGAAAGGGCGGGTTTGGTTACCTCCCCAACCACGATATTCAGGGAGGCCTGATGTTCACCCAGAGGTCCACCATGACATCCCCTGCATCTTCCGGGCACCAAACAAGCAGCCCCCTTCGCGAAGGGCTCCTCGCTTCGGATTTGGGTGCCAGCGAGGTGAGCACGCCACGATCGCTCACCGGTCGTAACCCCGATGGGATCTCCACGGAAACCCAGCGTGTCCTCATCCTTCTGGGTGGTGGCGTCATTGGGCTGGTTTTCCTGCTTCTGCTGGCCCAAAGCATGAATCCCTCCGATGATGATCTAATTTCCCGCGACATTGTGGCGGCCTTTGCCCCCCTTGACGGTGTCTGGGTCGGCCAGGTCACAGAACTCGATGCCAATGGGAAGGCCGTCCAGACCTTCCGGGAGCACCGGGAATTTCACCCCGCCACCACGCTGATCCTGAATTCCAATGTCACCAGAATTCACAAGGATGGGCGCACCGAGACTTCCGTCTGGGTCATGCGGGAGCATTCCGATGGATCTTTCACCTCCTCCCTTAATCAGGACACGGGGTCCACGGTGGCACCCTTCAGGGGCTCCATCGACAACGGGCATTATTTCTGGCAGCGAAGGCACGAAGACGTGTTGGAAATTCACCGGATGACGGTGATGGGAAATTCCCTTCATATTGAGGAAATCCGCCTGCCTGCCGATGGCAACGGGGACAAACTTTCCATCCTTTCCGGACGGCTCCAACGCATGGAGATGGTTGACCACTAGGATGCCTTGGGGTTTATCTCAGCGCGGTTTGAAAATTCCGTGCAAAGGTTCCCCAACAAGTGACAAAAAAAAGAGCCCTTCTCTCCGTAAGTGACAAATCAGGACTGGTGGACTTCGCCAGATTCCTTGTCGGCAAAGGTGTTCAGCTCCTTTCAACAGGCGGTACCGCACGCCATCTTCGCGACGCGGGCCTTGAGGTGACTGATGTTTCCGAAGTCACCGGATTCCCCGAGATCCTTGACGGGCGGGTCAAGACCCTCCACCCCGCTATTCATGGGGGATTGCTGGCGCGCCGCGATGTCCCCGAGCACCTCGCCACGGCGAAGGAACACGGCATCGGGATGATTGATTTTGTGATCGTGAATCTTTACCCCTTCGCCGAAACGGCAGCCGACACCTCCAAATCCTTCCAGGAAGTGATCGAGCAAATCGACATTGGCGGCCCCTCGATGTTGCGGTCGGCCGCGAAAAACCATGCCGCCGTTACCGTGGTTTGCGATCCCACGGATTACCCCCGTGTCACCAGTGAAATGGAAGCCAAAGGCGAGACCTCCGAGGCCCTGCGCCGTGGATTGGCCGCCAAGGTCTTCACGCATACCTCCGGCTACGACGCCATGATCGCCAATTATCTCGGGGGAAAAGAGGAGGAGAATGCCGGATGGCCCGGTGTTTACAATCTGTCCCTCCCCCTCGCCCAGGCGATGCGTTACGGCGAGAACCCCCACCAGGCGGCTGCATTCTACCGTGATCCGTCGGTAACGGAAACATCCATCGCCGGCGCCCGGCAACTTCATGGCAAGGAATTGAGCTACAACAACATCCTCGACGCCGAGGGAGCGCTGGAGATGGTGCGCGATTTTGTCGACCCCGAAATGGCTGCGGCGGTGATCGTCAAACACAGCAACCCCTGCGGCATCGCGATTTCCCACTCCCTGGCAAAGGCCTACACCAAGGCACGGGCTACCGACCCCGATTCCGCCTTCGGAGGCATTGTTGCCCTTTCAAAAACCGTGGATGGGGAAACAGCGAAAATCATTGCCGAGACTTTCAACGAAATCATCATCGCCCCCGGCTTCGATGCCGAGGCCCTCGAAATCCTCACGGCGAAGAAGAACCTGCGCCTTCTGGAAACAGGTGAATTCACCCCGAAACAACAGATCAAGCTCGTTCGCGGGGTCGTTGGTGGCATGCTGGTTACCGACCGTGACCTTGGGACCATTGACGAGGATGGCCTGAAGGTGGTCTCGCGCAAGAAGCCCGATGAGGAGGACATTCCCGGTCTGCTGTTTGCCTGGCGTTGTGTGAAGTGGGTGAAGTCCAATGCCATTGTCTATACATCCTCGAGCGCAACGATTGGAATTGGAGCCGGGCAGATGTCGCGGGTGGACTCCGCGAACTTCGGTGCCAGGAAGGCCAAGTCGACATTGAAGGGCTCGATCATGGCCAGCGACGCCTTCTTCCCGTTCCGCGATTGCGTCGACATTGCCGCCAAACATGACGTTCGGGCGATCATCCAGCCGGGCGGATCCGTCCGCGATGATGAAGTCATCCATGCTGCCGACGAGCTGGGCATCATTATGGTCTTTACCGGTAACAGGCATTTCCGGCATTAAGTTGGGCGGTGCCGCCCCCCGGCACAAACATCGGGTTGGGGATCGGGGTCGTCTGAATGGGCACCCCGCCCCTGGCCCATGAATCGAGCTTCCGGTGCCCTGGCTTTCGAAATGAACCTCCATATAATGGTACGCGCCATCCGACTTGCAGGGCTTTTTCCACTCCTCTTCCTTCTGGTGGCCGGGTGTTCCTCCAAAACCCCGCCGGGGCTTCCCCCGGCCCTTCAAACACACGAATTTCCCGAATATCTTTCCAATTACGCCTATCAGCTCCACGCCGATGGGGAACGGAACTGGGTCCTGCATCTCAACGAAATGGCCCTTCATGCCATGCGTCGTGGAGATCGCGAATATGCCAAGCTGTATCTCGACGAGGCCCTGCTTCAAATTTCCGATGTCTTCGGGAACGACCCGGCAGCATCCCGGGCGCGGCAGGTCTGGTTTGGAGAAGATGCCAAGCTGTTCAAGGGCGATCCCTATGAACGGTCGATGACGTTCTTTTACCGAGGCATTCTGTACATGCAGGACGGCGACTGGAGCAATGCACGGGCAGCCTTTCGCGGCGCGAATTTCCAGGATCAATTCGCCGAGGAGGAGCAACATCGCTCGGACTGGACGATCTTCGATTACCTCATCGCGGCCTGCGAGGTCCAACTTGGAGAAGGGCTCAACGCTCGGGAAACCTGGCGCCTTGGTGAGCGGAATTATCACCAGACCATGGAGACCTACCAGGAAGCGGGGATTCGATATTTCCCCTTTCGCCCGGATGAGCTGCGACCGGTCAGCCGTGATGACAACCTGCTGGTAATTGTTCAGACGGGAACCCACCCGAGGAAGGTTGCCACCAGTGCTTACGGGTCCCTGCTTTCCTACCGCCGTGGACCCTCGCCGGTCCCGGCGGCATCAGTCCGTATCGGAAATGATAATTGGCAGCAGGCAATATTCACTGATTCCGTTTATTTTCAGGCAACAACCCGTGGCGGGCGGTACTTCGATCATATCGCGGGGCGTAAGGTTTTCTTCAAGGATACAGCCGGATATGCCAGCACGGCAGCGATGATTGCCGGTTTTGGCTCGCTGTTGTTCGGCGCCAATGATGAGGCCATGATTCTCGGTGTTGCCCTGATTGGGCTGGCCTACGGCCTTGCACTTGTCAGCGAAATGATCAACCCCGCCGCCGACACCCGGACCTGGCGCGGATTGCCGGATGCATTGGGTATATTCCCCGCCAGTGTGGAGGATGAAAAAGCCACGATCAGCGTTCGCCATGCTGGAGGAAGAATGGCCCAGGCCGAAGTACCCCTGCCCCCTCCCGGGACCGGATTGAGCGTGGTTCTCCAATTCCAGGGGAATAATTCCTTCCTTCTGGCCCCAGATTCCGCCCCCCGCCGGTCATTGGTGCCATGACACGAAATGCTCTCACCCCTTGCGTTGGTTCGGCGAATTTAACATGCTTTCCCAAGGTTTGATCACCCCCCGAGGTAACCGGCATCCATGGCTCCTGATTCGTTCACCGTTTCCCTGACAGGCAACGAGGTTTCCCTCTCTCCGGAGGAAATCGAGCGGGAGCTTTCCTCGATGTGGAAGCCACTCGACGAGGCGGAGGGGGCCAGTATCGCCCGGATGGTCCTCGCCAATGTCATTTGGCTGGGTTCGAGTGCGGACCTGCCCCGTGCGCAGCGAATCATTCAAAAAGTGGTTCCCCGCTACCCATGCCGTCTGTTCCTTCTTGAATTTAACGAGAAGGAGGAGGGCACCACTCCCCGGGCCAATGTGAGCGCCCAATGCTTCCGGCCCCGGGTCGGCGAAGTGCCCGTCTGTTGCGAGTTGATTCACCTGACCTTCGGTCCGAAATCGGCCCGCCATATACGGGGATCGGTTTCCCCGCTCCTTCTTGGGGACATCCAGACAATTCTGTGGCTTTCGCTGGCGGACGAAAACTTCTCCCATTTGGGGGATCTTCAGGGGATGGTGGACCGCACCATCGCCATGGAAATGCGGTCACCCTCCCCCGCCGAGCATCTCCGGCGCTGTGTGTCCGGGGAGCATCCCACGTTTGATCTTTCATGGTTTCGCATTATGCCGCTGCGGGAGCAAATCGCGGCGTTCTTCGATGATTCCGCAAACAACTTTGACCTTCAGGGCATCAAGTCGGTGCGTCTCACCGTAACGAGCCAATGCACCTTCCCCCAGCTTCCCCTCTTTGTGGCCGGATTGCTGACGGGTTGGTTTGGATCACGGCTTGGGTGGGTTCCCAAGGGGGGGAACATCAAGGGGTACCGCTATGAGGCGGGCGACCGGGTGCTGACGGTGTCCCTGGCGGAGTGCGACGAAAAGGTGTCCAAAGGCCTGAGCGGTTTTCGGGGTCTTGAAATGGAGGACACTGAGGGGCGGGTGTTTCACCTTACACTGAGTCCGGAGGACTCCCAGCTGACGCTTCGCATCCTCCGTGACGACGTGGTGGAGGCTTCACGAATCACCAATGTGCGGGAGATGCGGGGATGGGAATCACTGGGACGTGCCCTCAATGCCCCGCCACCGGCGCAATACTTCCGCCGGGCTGCCAATCTGGCGATTCCGCTCCTTGAGCATTACTGCCCCTGATAAATTGTGTGTTGAAATTCGGGCGACCAATTCAGTCGCTGGTACTGACCATCTCGATGGTGGCGCTGGATCCGTCGCGACGGCCCATCTCCTTGCCCTTCTTGACCGAGCTTTCCTTGTCCAAAAGGCGCCCGAAAGCGAGACGGCCGGAATTCGTCTGCATCATGCTGATAATCGTGATGGTAACTGCATTCCCGATGTAGCTCCGGGCATCGTCGACGACGACCATGGTGCCATCCTCCAGATACCCGACGCCCTGATCGGCGTCCTTCCCCTCGCGGGTAATGTTGATGACGAGTTGATCCCCAACACTGAGGTTGGGTCGCAGGGCCGCCGAGAGGGTGTTGATATTGAGGGCACGCACCTGATGGAGAATGGCGACCTTGGCCAGATTGTAGTCCGTCGTCAGGATGGTGGCGCCGATTTCCTTGGCCAGGGCGATGAGCTTGCTGTCGACCCCCTGAATTTCAGGATAATCCTTATCAAAGAGCTGATAGGGAATTGAGTCCCGGTAATTTTCGAGGTTTTCCAGCCCCCGTCGCCCCACATGGCGGCGCTGGGGATCGCTTGAATCGGAAAGAATCTGCAGCTCCTCCACGACGAAATTGGGAACGAGCGGATTGCGTGTGATGAAACCGAGTTCATACAGTTCCTTGATCCGGCCATCAATGATGACAGATGTATCAAGAAGGACGGAATCCTCCTTGGGCGAGGTGATGAAAAACCTAAGGCGGGAAAGGGAAACACGGTCGGCATTTCGGAGGGCGAGGATGATACCGAAATACATGAAGAAGAGATTGAAGGCAGCGCGGGCAGCATCCTGACCGCCAAGCATGTTTGGAGGGAATGTATCGTAGAAAAGCCGGGAAAACGCGAGGCCGGCGAAGGCACCAAGACCCGTCAAGAGGATCACCTTGCCGGAAAGAACCCGGGTGGCGTATTCAAGGGCCACAATGAAGAGGGAAAGCAGTAACGCAATTGCGGAGAATTCCAGTCCCTTGCCGTCAAACTTACCGACCCAATAACCGCAAAGGGTCAGGGTCAAAACAAATAGGACACGGATCATCCAGATGGGTTGCATTATCCCGCTTTCACTCGAAGGGAGGGCCTGAGAATCAGGCCCGGAGGCCGCATTCCTGACCCCCAGTCCAAAAACCGCCCGTACCCTATGAAATGACCCGTCCGAAATGCAATCAGTTTGATTGATTTGACCAATTCGATGTTTCAGTTTCTTCGGGGGCGCTTTATCGGGGTTTCCCCGTCAGGATTGAGTGCGGTTTCCTGAATCTTCGCCACCAGCTGAGGAGTGCCCTTGCGCGGGGGCCGTTCCTTGGGAAACGCTGGGGTAACCGGCATGCCCGGAACATTCCACCGGTCACCTCCAACAACCATGGATCCCAAAACCCGCGACGTCCTTGAATTCAATCTGGTCATTGACCGCATTGCGGGTTGGGCCACCTCGTCGTTGGGGCGGGAATATCTCCTTGCCATGGAGCCCGCCACTTCCGCGGTGACGATCGAGGAACGAACGGCGCCCCTGCGCGACCTGATGCTCATCGCCACGTCCAGCCAATCCCGGGTCCCGCTCGGTGGATTGTTCGATCCCCGGGAACTGCTCAAAGCGGCACGGGTTGAGGGAAGCTCCCTTGAGGAGGAACATTGGCCCCGGCTGGGACGTGTCATGCGCCTCATTTCGGATTTGGTGCGTTTCCGGGAACACAGCCGGGAGAAGTACCCCGCGCTGGCGCGGATGCTTCTCGATCTGGAGGTTCCCGAGGATCTCCTTCGCCGCATTGAGCGGTCCTTCGACAACGACGGGAAATTACGTGATGATGCGTCCCCGGGTCTTGCTGCTGCCCGCCGGCAACTTCGCTCCGGGGAGCAGCGGTTGCTTCGCACCGTCAACCGGATGACGAGTGAATTGAATCAGCGCGGCCTGCTTCAGGATAACTTTTCCACGGTGCGCTCCGGTCGCCATGTGGTTCCGGTCAAGGCTGGTTCAAAGGGGCGGGTTGCGGGAATTGTTCATGGTGGCTCGGCAAGTGGGGAAACCTTCTACGTGGAGCCGCTGGAGATCATCGAGGCCACCAACGAGGTGGAGCTCCATCGGGAGGAGGAGCGCCGCCAGGTTTTCCTGTTCCTCCGGGAACTGACCACCGACCTGCGGCCATGGATTCCGATGCTGGAGGCGATGACCGCCATTCTCGCCCGCCTGGATGGGTTGGAGGCGATGGCACGCCTTTCCGCCGCGAAGGGATGGAATCTGCCGCTGGTGGAAGAAAAGGGCACCCTGCGTCTGTTCAAAGCCCATCACCCGCTGTTGCAGCTCCAGCCCGAGAAAAACAGCGTTCCGGTGACGATCCTGCTGGATCGCAATGACCGCTGCATAGTCCTTTCCGGCCCCAACGCGGGGGGAAAAACGACCATGATGAAAACGGTCGGGCTGCTGGCGGCCCTCGCCCTGTGCGGTTGCCCCGTACCTGCCGCGCCCGGCTCGACACTTCCCGTTTTCTCCACCGTCCTCGCCGACATTGGCGACCAGCAGGATATTGAGCAGGGAATCTCCACCTTCTCAGGCCACATGCGGCGCATTCGTGAAATATGGAGCAAGGCCCCCGGAGGAGCGTTGGTCCTCCTCGATGAACTGGGTACCGGCACCGACCCCCATGAGGGAGGCGCCCTGGCCCTTGCCCTCCTTGAGGGATTTGCAGATCGCGCCCGCCTGACGCTGACCACCAGCCATCTCGATCCCGTCAAAACGTGGGCCGAGGAAACCACCGGGATCAGAAATGCCTCGTTTTCCCTGGACGGTTCCACGGGCGAGCCAACCTTCCGCCTGCGTCTTGATGTGCCCGGCGCCAGCGAGGCCCTGGAGCTTGCGCGGCGTGAACGTCTCCCCGCCACCTTGCTGGATCGTGCGCGGGAATTGGTGGGTGAACGCCATCTGCGCATGGGGGAGATGCTCCGGCGAATTGAGGAGCGCGAGCAGCAGTTGGCCGCGCTGACCCGCGAAGCCGAGGCCCGGGCAAAAGCCCTGGAGGAGCAGGAGCAACTCGTCCGCGCCCGGGCGGACCTCCTGCGCGATGAACGGCGGGAAATGCGGGAAAAACGGCTGGTGGAGGAGGAACGCGCCATTGAGACCGTCCGCGAGCGCATTGAAAAACTGATCTCCGACCTTCCGAGCGTGGAGGATCTAAATCGCCGGAAGGAAATGCTCATCCGGGCCAGGGAGGAGGCCCTGCGCGAACGGGAATTACGGGGGGGCGAGCGCCGCCGCCTGGCGGAACAACTTCAGTCAGCGGGGGAATTTTGCACGGGGCAGAAGGTCTTTGTCGCCTCCTTCGGACAATGGGGGGAAATCCTCGAAATCGACACCCCCCGCGACCGCGCCCGGGTGCTTGTCGGCAGGCTGGAGGCATGGGCGGCCACGGGTGACCTCCTGGACCACGATCCCGGCGAGCGCCGCAGCGCCCAGCGGCAGCTTTCCCGCGACATCGAGGAATCGATCACCCGCAAGGGGAAGCGAAAGAAGAAGTTCAAGGACATCAAGGGCGCCCTCCGTTCGGCAAATGTGGAGGAATCGGAGGCCCGGGAACGCAAGCATTCCGGAGCAGTCATCACGAAGTCCGTCGTCCGGTTGAATACCATGGAACTGGACCTCCATGGGCACCGCGTCGAGGAGGCGCTTGAGAAACTCGACCGCTTTCTGGACAAGGCCCTTCTGTCGGATTATCCATGGGTGAGAATTTGCCACGGCACGGGGACGGGCCGCCTTTATCGCGCCGTTCATGAATTCCTGAAAAAACACCCGAGCGTCAAAAAATATCGATTCGGCACCCCCGAGGAGGGCGGTGGAGGCATGACGATTGTCGAATTGTAGGGGCATGGTGCAGTCACGCCCGCATGATTGTCGGAAGTCTTTTTCCCCTCGACCCCAGCAACCAGCCCCTGCGACCCTTTCCTTTGAAGTGGAAATCTACTGGCAGAATCCTCCAGCATGATCAATATCGGGACAAAATCAAAACTCCAGCTTCCCCCCCTGCCCACCGACCGTGAAATCACCCTTTCCATCGTGATCCCTGTCTATAACGAGGCCTCCACCATTGCGGAGTTGCTTCGCTATGTTGCCGATGCACCGGCAGCGGGCCTGCGCAAGGAGATGATCATCGTCAATGACTGCTCCACCGACGGCACCCGCGAGGCCCTGGAAGAGGCCCTTCCCGCATTGGAAAAGGAGTACCCGCGCATCGGCTTCCGGGCGTTCCACCACCCCGTGAACCGGGGGAAGGGGGCGGCCCTGCGCACGGGATTCTCCCATGTGGCCGGGGACATCGTCATCATTCAGGACGCAGACCACGAATACGACCCCAACGAGTACGACAAGCTCCTCCAACCGATCCTTGCCGGGCGCGCCGATGCCTGCTTTGGATCGCGCTTTCTCGGGGGCGACACCCACCGAGTCCTCTATTTTTATCATTACCTCGGGAATCGATTCCTGACCCTTTTCAGCAACGTCTTTACCGACCTGAACCTGACGGACATGGAGACCTGCTACAAGATGTTCCGCGCCGAGGTGCTCGACAACATCACGCTGGTGGAGGACCGATTTGGATTCGAACCGGAATTCACCCAGAAGCTCGCCCGCCTCAACATTCGTATATACGAAACAGGGATTTCCTATTACGGCAGGAGCTACGACGAGGGGAAGAAGATCGGCTGGAAGGATGGGGTGCGGGCGATCTACTGCATTCTCAAGTACGGCCTGACAAACAAGCAGGGCCGCCCGGTGCGCGGAAAAAAACGGCGCAGGGCCCGGATTTCCAACGACGGCTGATAGACATTCCTACCATCGCGTGGCGGACACGGTCCATCCTCCCCGGCGATGTATATCCACCCGGATGGTCCCATCGAGATCGGTGCGGCGAACTTCCGCGCCAACGGCGTCCAATCGGTCCAGAACCTCCTGATGCGGATGCCCGTAGGTATTGTTCCTCCCACAACTGATAAGTGCCAGGCTGGGTTGCACGTGTTCCAGAAAGAGCATGGTGGAGGATCCCCGCGATCCATGATGGGCCGCCAGGGCGATGTCACTTCGAAGGGCCTCCCCGTATTCGTCGACCATGTCGCGCTCGGCAGCGGACTCCGCATCCCCGGTCAGCAGGATCGTGGTGCCTCCGAAGGTTGTCTGTACAACGATGGAGGCGTCGTTTCTTGACAAGTCCCCCTCAATGAAGGGACCGGTGGGATGAAGAACGTCGAAGACGAGGCTGTTCCCGAGGGGAATGCGGGCGCCACGCCGTATGGTTGCCACCGGTTGATCCAACTGGGCGACAACATCACCGAGGGACTCAAAGATACGGGTTCCCGCAAGCCCTCCGTTCACAAGTAATTTATGCGTGGGTATTTCCCGCAGGACCGAGGGGAGCCCCGCGATGTGGTC
Source organism: Candidatus Sumerlaeia bacterium (assembly GCA_020831705.1). GTDB lineage: Bacteria > Sumerlaeota > Sumerlaeia > SLMS01 > SLMS01 > JAFIGB01. The sequence continues at coordinate 18,785 of JAFIGB010000090.1, forward strand.
CGCATCAGCGTGGGTGGCGATCACCCAGTCCAACTCCTTCACCCCCCGCGAGCGCAACATGTCGGGCAGCAGCCACGACGTTCCCGCCGGGCCGCCGTCTATCAGGGCGAATCTTCCATCGGGGGAGCGCACCAGAATGGCGTCGCCCTGGCCGACATCGAGAACCCAGATTCGCATCGATCCCGGAAGTTGGCCCCAAAGGGGAATCCAGATAAAGACCAACAGCAATACCAGCCCCCCCGGCATGAAGGCCCACGCCGACCGCCGTGGCTGGCTGAAATGATGATGGCGGTTCCATTCGGAGAACCAGACCGTCCCATAAAAGAGGAAAACAAGAAACAGGGGCCATGGTGGCGTGGAAAGGGCCGCGAAGGGAAGGCCCGCCAGGACATCCGCTCCCCACGCCAGAAGCTCCAGGGGAGCGACGAGGACCTTCATCGCCGCGGTTGCTCCCCATGGAAAAGCAAGGCCGAGAAGGAAGAGGAGGAACGTCGCCTTGATGCAAATGGCCGCGAGGGAAAGGAGAAAAAGATTCGCAATGGGGGCGACGAGGGAGACCTCGCCAAAGCGTCCCGCAAGGACGGGTGACAGCAGCAATTGAATCACGGCACTGATGGCCAAAATCTGGGTGGAGCGAATGACAATCTCCCCCCGCCACCCCCAACCAACACGTTTCCCCAGCGACTTGCGCAATTCGTTGAGCCAGGGAGCGGAAAGAAAGATGGCCACCATGCAAAGGAAGGTCATCTGAAAGTCGACCTGCCAAAGGGAACGGGGCCAAAGAAGGAGCAACCCCATGCCCGCCGCACCAAGGGCTCCGAGGGGATCCAGGGGGCGGCGCAAGACCTCGCGAAAGTCGAAAAGAAACAAGAGAAGGGCCGCCCGCAGGACGCTCGCCTTCCAACCCACAAGGGTGGCGAACATGATTAAAAACAGGGACAGCAATATAAGACGCCACCAAACCGGCACCCCCATCAACCGCATTGCGCCAAGAAACAACCCACCCACAAGGGCCGTGTGTATTCCGGAAACGGCAAAGATATGCATCAAGCCCGCCCGGCGAAATGACACGCGCTGATCGGCGGTCAGGTTGCCCGTCCTCCCAAGGGTCATTGCGGACAACAAGCCGGCCTGTTGATTTGGAAGTGCGAAGAACATCCAGGCCTCGGCCCTGTTACCCAGATTCCAGGAAAACCGGGCGAGGCGACCGGGCGACAGAACGGAATGGTCCTTCGCCATCGATTGTATATCCCGCGCACGAAGCAGCAGTACCGCACCACGGTCGGAATACCACCCCCACTGCTCGCTCCCGATGCCACCCCGCGGGAGCTCCAGCACCTCCCCCACCGCCCGGATTTCATCGCCGGGAATCAGGGGTCGCAACTCCCTGTCATGGGTTGCATCCCCGGCAACACGCACGATCACCGGAGCGGGAATCGTTGCCGTCATGCCCCGTGTATCCAATTGGGATCCGGCTGCGAGGGTGAACGTCCAGTGGGTCGCCGACCGGGCAGGCATGCGCGCGAGGGTTCCGCGGATCTCCCCGAGAGGAGTCCCCCCGTCAGCGAGATAAGTCACGATCCCCGCAGCGACACCATCACGGGCAATCAGGCGGGAAGTTTGCCACCCACCAACCGCAGCTACAAGAACACAAAAGACCATCGGGAAGATGGGGGAACGGACCCTGAACAGGAGCATCAATGCCGTGGAAAGGGCAATCAGCGCGAGCCATACAACCTCGGGCACGCCGAGGGTTTTTGACATCAGATGCCCGGCAACAAGGGCCAACAACCCCACCATCCCCGGCCTTGCCAGGGAGACATGCACGGCTTTCACATCCAATGACTTCCTCTGCTCGCTCATGAAGCACCCAAGAAATCAACTTTGCTTCGTTCATGTTCGACCAGTTCCATGGGATGCTCAAGGGGAGAAGTGCCTCCCCGAATTTCAATGATCACTGAGACCGCTTTACCATCAGGAAGTGATGGCGAACGCCTTGTGCATGAATTACGATAATGATGAGTGAATTGCGGGGGATCCTGAAATCCACAGGGAACATTCCGGGAGGATGGTCCGCCGGGGAATATTCCAAATCACCGGGACCGATTCGTGATTCTTCAATGGTATATTGCCCCTGAACAACCTTCGAGTGTTAACTTTTTTTGTAGTAATACCATATAAGGAGCCGGGAAAATGAAAGGTCAGGTTATGGATTTCTCAACAGTGGCCCAGTCGGGCATCATTTCCGGCGAAGATGGGAAGCAGTACTCCTTCCTTGTGGCGGAATGGAAGGGCGCCCAGCCTCCCACCCAGGGACAAAGCGTGGATTTCAATGCAAGCGAAGGCAATGCGGCCGGCATTTACTTTTCCGCCTCCCCCGGACCGAACCCTACCTCCACCACACCTGGCGGCGATGGTGGAGACCGCGTGGTGTCGTCAAGTACACCCAAGGACCCCATCCTGATGGCTGTCCTGAGTGGATGCTGTATTGCCGGGTTGGGGCAGATGCTTCTTGGCCAGCTTGGCAAGGGCTTCGCCTTCCTTGGCGCTGCCATCGTCCTTGGTGTGCTTACCGGGGGATTGAGCTTTCTTGCCACCGGCCCGGCATTCGCCATTGATGCCTACCTCATCGCCAAGAAGTTGAAAGAAGGAAAGTCAGTCGGCAAGTGGGAGTGCTTCTGAGGTTTCGCGAGACATTCACCAGGGTCTTCACCTCCCCAACCACCGAGTTGGTCGTGATTATTCTGGTGCTCGCCTTCTTCGCCTTTTCCAGGAATTTGGTGGATCTGCCCCTTTGTCCCAGCGCTTTTCTCGTGGATAAGCCATGCCCCCTTTGCGGCACGACAAGGTCCGTCGCTTCGATCTTCAACGGCAATTTCCTCAGCGCCTGGTCCCTCAATCCCATCGGGTATCTGGTTGTGTTCCTCCTGGTGAGGCGGGTGATTGTCCTTTGTTTCACGGATTATTCCTTCACGCGTCACCTGGAAGGGAAGATCATCAACACCGCTCTGCTGGTGTTTTTTTTCCTCTTTCTTGCCGTGAGAACGGTCCATCTCCTTCTCGACCATTGGATTTTTGTCCCGGTGTGAGCTTCACGCTTGCCGGGCACCCAAACCCGGATCACCCACCAATCCTCATAAACATTGCGTTCACGGCGTTGGTCGCCAATGATCGCGGTGACACTAATGTGGCCCCCAGGGTGGGCCGGGCAGGCAATCGCAGATGGAAAAACCTAAGGTTCCCCTTGATGAAATCTTGAAGGAAGCAGCCGAGGTGCAGGCTTCCGATGTCTATCTGGTCACCGGAGCCGTCCCGTGCATGAACTGCGAAGGGGTGTATCTCCCGCTTGACGTCATGAAAGGGGCGCGAATTTCCCCCGAGGAGATGAAGGCATACGCACGGGAGGTCATGACGGATAAGCAATGGGGTCAATTTGAGGAAGAAATGGAGATGAACCTGGCCTACATGGCCGAGGGCGCCGGGCGCTTTCGTGTTAACGCCTACGTTCAGCGTGGTTCGATCGGGATGGTACTTCGCCGAGTGGTGATGGACATACCGACCATGCGCGAGTTGAGTATGCCCCTTGCCATGCGCGATGTGGCCCTTGCCGACCGGGGAATCGTTCTGGTCACCGGATCCACGGGAAGTGGCAAGTCAACCTCCCTTGCCTCGCTGATTGATTACCGCAACCACATCCGCAGCGGCCACATTATCACCATCGAGGACCCGGTGGAATTTGTCTATCGCCATCGCCGCTCGATTGTCACCCAGCGCGAGGTCGGCATCGACACCCAAAGTTTCCATTCCGCGCTCAAGAACACCCTGCGTCAGGCACCCCAGGTGATCTGTATTGGGGAGATTCGCGACGCCGACACCGTCCAGTTTGCCCTCCATGCATCGGAGACCGGGCACCTCGTATTTGCCACCCTCCATGCGACAAACTCAACGCTCGCCCTCGAACGCATCCTCCACTTTTACCCGGGCGAAATGAAGGAGCAGGTGTTGGCGCAATTGTCCCTCAACATGACCGCCATCCTTTCCCAGCGTCTCATTCCGAGAATTGATGGCGGGCGGGTTGCCGCCCACGAGGTGATGATCAGCACACCGCGCATTCGTGACCTCATCGAACGGGGTGAACTCCATGAGATCCGGGTATCCCTTTCGGCGGAAAACCAATACGGCCTGCAGACCTTCGACAAGTCCCTCTACGGTCTGGTGAAGCGGGGACTGATCACCGAGGAGGACGCCATGCAATGCGCCGAATCCGCCAACGATCTTCAATTGAAATTCAAGGGCATCGGAGTCACACCGGGTTCCTCGTGGGATGATGTAACCGACCCATGGGATGACATTGAGGGTGATTACGATCCCCCGGTGGGCAGCATCTTTTCCCATCGGCGGAATGACCCCTCGATGACTTCCTACAACAACGAGTCGGCGCCCCCCCTTCCCACAACCAGCCAGAACATGGTGCCCAAGCCGCGCCAGCCACGCGTTCCCCCCCAGGAACCGGAATCGAGGGAGCCACATTCCCCGTTGGAACCGGACCCCATCTCGGAGCCAACGCCGCAAATTACAAAGCGACCTGCACCACCACCACCGCCGCCGCCGCTCCAAATTTCTCGGCCGATGCCGGGTTCGCCGCCTCCCCCGCAGCGCCCCGGAGTCCCCCCCCAACCGCAACGATTCAAGGTATTTCAAAAACCGCCACCGGGAGCCGTTCCCGAGGTCAGGCCAAAGGACGACCAGTAAGATTCCCACCCAACTGATTGGTGTGGAGTAAACCCACTCCACGAAAACAGCGACACGACCCCATGCGCATCCTCCTGCTACTGGACACATTCGAGGATCATCTTTCCGGGAAAATGCTTCACCTGCTTTGTCAGCGGTGGGCGCCGATTCGCGAGCTTCGCCTTTCCGTTCTCTCGCTTGGACCGGATGGTCCCCTGCGGGAGCGGTTCCGGGCGCTGGGCGTGCGCACGGCCATGGTGGATGCATCGGGACCGGTGGCCATCCGCAGGGAGGGAAAAAAGGAGCTGTTCAGCAAGCTCCGGCCGGATCTCCTTCACTCCCATTGTTCCTGGCCCGCCATGGGCGCCCGTCTTTACCATTCCGGGAATCAGTGGGTTCCGTACATCGAAAGCGTCCATGATCTCCAACCACCGCCTCGTGACATGATGAACAAGGTGGTTCAATTCGGGCTTGAGCGCCACACCCGGAAATACATCTCCGCCGTGACCGCCTCCTGCAGGCACGTCCGCACCCACCTTAAAAATGCCGGGATTGAGCCGGGGAAGATCAAGCTCATCCCCATGGGCGTGGACGGGGTCCAGTGCTTCCCCCTTTCCCCACAAAGCCTTTCCCGATATAGAAAACTATTCGGCGTTCACGATGACGAGCCGCTGGTGGTGACTGCCGGGCAGATTGAGAAGGGTCACCTGAGCCTGCTGGATGCCTGGCCCGCGGTGCGTGAAAAGGTTCCCGACGCAAGGCTGTTTTTCATCGGCGATGGACCCGCGCGGGAGGAATTGGAGGCACGATTGCGGGAATACAACCACGACAATTCCCTACGGAAGATCGGGCCACTGGACGAGATCGGCCCGAAGGTTTACGGCGCCGCGGACGTGGTGGTCCACCCCGGTGGGGAGAACATCCTTCCCCACGAAATCGCCCAGGCCGGTGCCGCACGGGCCGCCGTCGTGGCGTGGGACCATGGCGCCAATGTCGAGTATATACGCCACGACGTCACCGGGAAGCTGGTCAGGCCGGGGAACATCGAATCCCTCGCTGGAACCATTGTCGAGCTCCTCAACAACCGGGAAAAACGGGAGGAACTTGGCAACGAGGCGCGGGAGTACATCCTGGAGGAGCTGGAGGTCAGCCAGACGGCGCGTCTATACATTGACCTTTGGAGGGACCTGGCGCCGGACTCCCTTTGGGACCAGACAAACAATCTCACCGCCGGCGAGGTGGATCCCTTCCCGCTGGAGTTCAACCAGCTGAAGGATCCCCAGCTTCATCGCGACGGATGATGGACACCGATCCCGCCGTCAACTCGCGAAGTTGCTCCCCGAAATCACCAAGACCCTCGACCGGGAAAAGGGCGTCCACCGAAACCACATCAGAGAAGTCCTCCCCCTCGATGATGGCACCTCCGGTTTCGAGGAGGATCTTCACGCGATCGTAGAAGGTGTAGGGAATGGAAAAGGAAATGGGGACGCGGTCGACCTTGAGTTCCGTCTCCACGGCGGCGAGGGCAAGGCGGGCTGCCTCGCTATACGCCTGGACGAGTCCCCCCGTCCCGAGTTTCGTCCCGCCAAAATAACGTGTGACGACAAGTATGGCGTCGCCAATATCAGAACCCCGCAAAACAGCAAGCATGGGAGGGCCGGACGTTCCAGCCGGCTCGCCATCGTCGCTTGTTCCCTCGATGACCGAGGCCCCATGGCCAACCTTCATGGCATGGACATGGTGGGACGCATCGGGCATTTCCTCGCGGACATGACGAAGCTGCTCCCGGGCCTCCTCCACCGTCGAGGCCCGGTCAAGCGTTGCTATGAATCTGGAGTTGGATTGACGGTGCTCCACGCGCACACGTCGCCGTGGTACAGGGTAACCACTCATGGGGAGGCATTCACATCCGGCAGGCCATGATGACCCGCGAAATGTGGGTTACCCCTGGCCACTGAGCTGGCGGGCAATCCGTGTCGCCGGGCAGGTGACCAGGTCACCGCCTTCACCGGAAAAACCCATCTTGCATTCGAAATTTCCAGGTGCGGGACCGGGGCGGGCCACGAGATCGGCAAGCGTCCAACGGGTGAGAACGCTGACGACGGCATGGTGGGCCTCCTTCATGGCACGATGGAAGGCGCAAACGGGCTCGCTGTGTTCCACGATCTCATCGCAGTAGTTGCCGACAAGTAGGCCCTGGGAGGCCTCCATGATGGAAAGGAGCGTGATCTTTTCCGGGTCACGGGCGAGATTGACGCCGCCTGCGGCGCCCCGTTGGGAGCGCAGGATGTTCGCCTTCACCAGCTGGCGGGTGATCTTGGCCATGTAAGTGGGCGAAGTTCCCAGATGCTCGGCGATATGCCGGGGCGTGAGGGGTTCGGCGCTCTTGACCAGGGCCAGATAGATGAGGGCTCGAATTGCGGTTTCAGAGGTTTGTGTAAGCATGGTTGCCATCCCCGATAATTAAGATACTGAATGTCCCACATGGTGCTCAGGTCAAGAGTAATATTCCAAATCGTAAAAAGAAAGTGGAGTTGTGGGGTCCGCCCTCTCTTTTTTATCCCTTATTCAGGAATGGTGAGCGAGTAAACCGCATCAAGGCGGATCATTCCGTCCCCCTTCGCGGAGCGATTCGGCTCCACGAGGTAGACTTTGTCGAGGGTGTAGGGGGGCATTGGCGGTTGGTCGACGATGCCGATGGAGGTGAGCCGCAAAAAATTCGTCCACACATGTCGCCACTCCCCCTTCCAGGAGACCCCTTCGCCGGGTGTGGTAAAATCGATGACAAAGCGGTTTTCATTGGCATCAAGGAGTTCCCCGCGCAACCAGTGGCCACTGCCATCGCCCCAGACACGCACCCCAACCCCCAGGGCATCCTCGGGCAGCTGGACACGAACGGGAACATCGACGCGGGAAGCCCCTCCCGTACGGTGCATGGAATAATCCAGTGCCCACGACGCATTACCTTCCTGATAAATCTCCGTGTCGTGGGAGACGCGCGTGGCCGTCGTATTCATATTGATGAGGCTGAGAAATTCGGTGGAGTCGCCGTCCGGTGGGGTGTCGAATGCCTTCACCAGTTTCTTGGACACCGTGTCGACTGCCACGTTTGCCGTAATTGTGACATCACCGTGTTGGGCCTGGATTTTTCCCACACCGGGGGCAAGCGCCTGAATGATATTCCGGGAGGCATCGTGTTCGAGGAAATCGGGGACGTCCATCCCGGATGGCTGGAAGGCAGCGTAGAAGGGGGTTCCTTCCGCGTGGGTGGCCTCGACCCGAAATGGCGCGGCATCCCCGCTTTGGAGAAGTAGATTCCGTGGTTGGAAGTCGACTGATTGCGCATCCGCAACACGGATGATGGCCCGCCCATGGATATTTGTGCCGACCAACCGGACATTGACGACCTTGTCGCCGGGGGTTTCTGCGCGAAAGTCCAGGGAGTCGGTGAAGGCATGCTGGGCGTATTCCTCCTCGCCAACGCGGTGTACAACCTGCCACTGGGGATTCCAGGGAACCATCTCCCCCGAGGCATCATGGGCTACCAGGTTGAGCTTGAGACCGCTCCCTGTAGGGAGAAAGACATCACGGGGAAGGATCGTCAGGGAATTGGGGCGACCAAGGGGCGCATTCCGCATGAGGAACAACCCGGTGCTCACGGTTCGTGCCCCGGATGTATCGGAGGGAAAATTGGCAAGCTGGCCGTTGACCACCATGGTGGTGGAGCCCCCGCCATCACAGTTCAGGGCGTCTATACAACCGAGGGAGATCATGTATTCCGCCAGGTCGAAGAGATCAATGCCGACGGATCGCCCGGGCTGCCTGCCATCGACGGTGACCATGACAATCTCGCCTCCGGGGCGGATGCCGATGGCAGTCCGCGGATGGCTGGTGGTGAGGAAATCCGTGCGGATGGCGGCCCGTTCGTCAGCACCGTCGACATGGGGTTTGCCGTTCTTGACGATCTGGGGAAGTCCCCCGGTGACACCCACAATCCTGCCCGGGAGGTTGCCGAGGCGTGCATCGAGGGTGACCGACCTGCCGGTGGCAACCTGCGGGGGGAGGGGAAGCTCGGTATAGACAACGGCCTCGTCCCTTCGGATTGGCCTGTCAGGAACCTTGTCCACGTCCACAATGACACCCTGGACGGGTACATTGGGAAGCCACTCGGGGCGATCAAGGCGAACGACAAAGCTGCGAAATCCGTCAGGGACCGGAGGTGGATGACCAACGGGCCAGGTGTTCACAATGGTCCGCGTTTCATCCTTCTGGTAATTCACCTCGTCTATACGAAGGCGGGTGCCATTTTCCAGGACGATGTTGGCCGTCCACTGGGGTGGCCCGATGAAGGTGTTCATGTTCTCGTCGAAACCGAAGACCGCCCGCTGGCGCGTGCCGGTAACGTCCATCCATGGCGCCTTCCAGATCATCCCCTCATCGACGAACATGTTCACGGGGACACTCATCCCCATCCAGAAGTCGGCGTTGATGCCGACAAGGGGGCGCTCGCCGAGGGTGGCAAGTCGGGCCGCCATTGCGGGGATCGACTCACGGCCGTCTATACGACGTTGTCCCTTCTCGGCTTCAAGGCGCAAGTCCGGGCGGGAAAGCTCGGCAATGACGGTGTTGATTGTCAGCGGGCCGGTGGAGGTCGATTCAAACCGGTGAACGACACCGGGCGCCAGTTGTTGTTCGAAGTGGAAGTCCGTCCCGTCAACATGACCGACGGAGGCGGGGAACGGTGGCAACTCGGAATAGACAAGGGGGGTGCGGCGGGATTCAAGCTCCTCGGCCTTCCTGGCGTTGGTCGCGCAGGCCCCCACGAGCAACAAGGCAATGATCCCACTGCCAAGTGCCTTCCCTCCAATTCGATAAACCATGGACATCATCCCCGGATCTTAGTCGCACGCTGAGTGACAGTGTTCCGCTCGCCCAATGCATGGTCAAGGGGGTCCCGTTGAATTAAGAAGGAAATTTTGAGGGGCGGCACTTTCGCCTTGCTTTCGCCATGCCGACCACCTACGCTTTTCCTTCGTAGGGCGCGGTTTACCCGGAGGCATCGCCATGTTACGCTTTCTGCACATTCGTAATTTTGCCCTCATCGAGGAGGCGCGGATCGATTTCCAACGGGGCCTGACCGTCCTGACCGGGGAGACCGGCGCAGGCAAGTCACTCGTTTTGGATGCCCTTGGGTTATTGGCCGGCATGCGGGCTTCACCGTCAATCGTTCGCTCGGGAGCAAATCGAGCGACGGTGGAGGCCGTCTTTGAAGTTTCCCCCGATTCAAGCCTCCTCCCCCTCCTTGAGGAAAGCGGTCTCGAATCGGAGGAGCCCGGGGAGGTGATCCTTCGCCGTGAAGTGCTCGCGAGCGGCCGGGGGCGGGCAAGCGCCAATGGACGCCTCATTCCCCTGACACTCCTTGAAAAAATTTCCCACCACCTCCTCGAAATCGGAACCCAGCATGAGCAGTTCGCCCTTCTGCAGCGCGACGCCCAGCAGGAGGTGTTCGACACGTTTTCGAACCTGCTTCCCCTTCGTACCCAGTACACGAAGGCGTGGAGCCGGGTCACGGAGTTGAGGCAGGAACTCGCCCGCCGCCAGGGTGATGATCGCGAACGGGAACAACGGCGCGATTTTCTCGCCTATCAGGTCGAGGAACTGGAAGCGGCAGGCCTGCGGGATGGGGAACTGGAGGAACTCCAGATTGAAGCAAGGCGGCTGGGGAACGTGGAAGTCCTCGCCGCCCTGGCCAGCGAGGTGGATGGGCACCTCAACGGGGATGACATCGAAGCGTCGGGCGTGCGTGATCTACTTTCGCGGGCGATCCGGACCGTGGAACAGATGGCATCCCACGATGCCAGTCTCGACAAAATCCTGACCCCCCTGGAGCAGGCGGCTGAAGGATTGTCCGAGGCGGCGTTTGCCCTCATGGGATACGCGGAGAAGTTGGAGGTTGATCCCAAGCGATTGATGGAAGTGGAGGAACGCATTACCACCGTGCGGGGTCTGCTGCGCAAGCACGGCCCCTCCGTTATCGACGCCATCAACCGGTTGGAGGAAATGCGCGCTGAACTGGCCGAATTGAACCAGTGGGAGGACGCCGGTGCTGCGTTGATGAAGGAACTGGCAGCGGCGGAGGAAACGGCCATGAGGTTGGCGCGGGATCTGACGGCAGCCCGCAAGAAGGCAGTCGTGCGATTCACCCGTCCCCTGGTGGCGATCCTTCGTGACTTTTCCCTCCCGAAGGTGCGCATCGCCCTGGAGATGGCCCCTCCTGCCAACGGCATCGACCTTGGGGGGAAAATGAAATGCGACAGCAGGGGCGCCGAGACGGTCGAAATTCTTTTCAGCGCCAATGATGGCGAGCCACCCCAGCCCCTGAGACGCATTGGCTCCGGGGGGGAATTGAGCCGCGTTATGCTGGCCCTGCGCACCCTTGCTGGCGAGGCATCACGGATTCCCTTGATGGTTTTCGACGAGGTGGATGCGGGGATCTCGGGTCAGGCAGCGCGCCATGTCGCGGAGCGCCTCGCGGCGCTTTCCCGGCAAACGCAGATTCTCGCGGTGACCCACAATCCCACCGTGGCGGCCCAGGCCGACCATCAACTGCTGGTGGAAAAATCAATGGAGGGGGGAAGAACGTCCACCCATGTTCTTACCCTCGACAACCGGCAACGGCAGGAGGAACTGGCCCGGCTTCTCGATGGCGGCAAGTTGTCGGTGAAAAGCCTGGCGCTGGCCGAGGAACTTCTCGCTCAAACGGCCTGAGACCCCATCCCATATCATCCCCATGTTGGCGGGCACAATTTTTGACCTTCCGGATGGCCCGGGGGGATATTTGGAGTTGCTGGGACACCCTCTTCTGAAGCAGCATTCCCCCTTATGCACCGCAGGCAACCTTCCCTCTTGCCCGGGGAGGGCAGTGCGGTGACTTTCAGCCGGGGTCAATGTCACCCCGGTTACTGCGCAAAAAGGAGCGACCACGCAATGCCATTGGAAACGCCCGTGGATCCAAGCGGGAAACCCATAACTGATGTACCCAATGCCACCATTCGGTTTGCCGGCGATTCCGGCGACGGAATGCAGCTGACAGGGGTGCAATTCACCAATAGCTCGGCCATTTTCGGAAACGACGTGTCCACCATGCCGGATTTCCCGGCGGAAATCAGGGCGCCAGCCGGCACGGTCTACGGCGTTTCAGGCTTCCAGCTCCAATTCAGCTCCTCGGATATTTACACCCCCGGCGACGAGGTCGACACCCTGGTGGCGATGAACCCCGCCGCCCTGAAGGTCAATCTCAGTGACCTGCGCCCCGGTGGCATCATCATCGCCAACGAGGACGGCTTCACCCCCCAGAACCTCAAGCTGGCCGGTTATGAGGAGAACCCCCTGACCGACGGCTCCCTCGATAAATACCGCGTGCATCCAATCCCCATGACACAGGCCTCGCTCCGAGCAGTCGAGGAGCTTGGTGTCATTGGCAAGGATGCCGCCCGCTGCAAGAACTTCTTCGCCCTCGGCGTTGTCTGCTGGCTATACGGACGTCCCCTGACGCCGATCCTGACCTTCATCCAGAACAAGTTCGCCAAGAACGAGACTATCCGCGAGGCCAACACCAAAGTCCTCAAGGCAGGCTTCTATCTCGGCGAAACACAGGAACTCTTCGATCGCAGCTACCGTGTTCCCAAGGCAAAGCTCCCGCCGGGCACCTACCGGGAGATCCACGGCAATGAAGCCATTGCCCTTGGTCTTGTCGCTGCCTCCGAACTTTCCAACAAGTCGCTCTTTTACGGAAGTTACCCCATCACCCCGGCCAGTGACATTCTTCACGAGTTGGCCAAGCACAAGGCCTTCGGCGTGCAGACCTTCCAGGCCGAGGATGAAATTGCCGCCATCTGCGCCGCCCTTGGCGCTTCCTTCGGTGGTGCCATCGGCATGACCGCTTCCGCAGGCCCGGGCATCGCCCTGAAATCGGAAGCCATGGGCCTCGCCGTCATGATGGAACTTCCCCTGATCGTGGTGAACGTCCAGCGCGGCGGCCCCTCAACGGGTCTTCCCACCAAGGTGGAACAGGCCGACCTGATGCAGGTCATGTATGGACGCAACGGCGAATGCCCCATCCCGGTGCTCGCTCCCCGTTCAGCGGCCGACTGCTTTGACATGGCCATCATGGCCACCCGCATTGCCCTTCGCTACATGACACCGGTGGTCATCCTCAGCGATGGCTTCATTGCCAACAGCGCCGAGCCCTGGCTGATCCCGTCGGTGAGCGACATGGAACCGATCAAGGTGGAACACCCCCAGGAGCCGAACGGTGAGGATGACGAGTTCCTCCCCTACCTTCGCGACGAGAACCTTTCCCGCCCCTGGGCGCTTCCCGGCACCCCCAAGCTGATGCACCGTCTTGGTGGTCTCGAAAAGAAGGATGTCACCGGGGCAGTCAATTACGAGCCTGCCAACCACCAGAAGATGGTGAACATGCGCCAGGCCAAGGTGAACAAAATCGCCGAGTTCGTCCCCGAGCAGACCATCTATAACGAAACCGATGAGGCCGCCGATGTCCTGCTCATTGGATGGGGCGGAACATACGGTGCCATCCGCGAGGCCAACCGCCTCCTCATTGAGATGGGGCACAAGGTTTCCAACATCCACATTCGGTATATACACCCCTTCCCGCGGAACCTCGGCGAGATTCTGGAACGCTACCGTGGCAAGCACATCATCGTTCCCGAGCTGAACAACGGCCAGTTGCTCCGTCTCATCCGCGCGGAATATCTGGTAAATGCCCGTGGCCTGAACAAGGTCCAGGGCAAGCCATTCATGGTGAGTGAAATCGTTGAATTCGTCGACAACCTTCTGACCAAGGAGAAGAAGAACGCATGAGTGCAACCGAAAGCCCAAAATATACAGTCAAGGACTTCGCCAGTGATCAGGACGTGCGCTGGTGCCCGGGCTGCGGCGACTACTCCGTTCTTGCCGCGGTGAAGAAGGTCCTCGTCAACCTGGGCATCGCCCCCGAGCAATACGCCTTCATCTCGGGCATTGGCTGCTCCAGTCGGTTTCCGTATTACATGAACACCTACGGCATGCACAGCATCCATGGTCGCGCCCTTGCCGTCGCCACCGGCTTCAAGGTCGCCCCCCCCGACATGCAGACCGTTGTCATCACCGGTGACGGCGACGCCCTTTCCATCGGCGGCAACCACACGATCCACGCCCTGCGCCGCAACGTGGACTTCACCGTGCTGCTGTTCAACAACGAGATATACGGCCTCACCAAGGGGCAGTATTCGCCCACCTCGCCGATTGGAAAGAAGACCAAGTCGAGCCCCTACGGATCCCTCGACCAGCCGCTCAACCCGCTGGCGATTGCACTGGCTGCGGAGGCCTCCTTTGTTGCCCGCACCGTCGACATGCACCCCAAGCACCTGCAGGAAACGATCGAGCGGGCCATGCGCCACAAGGGTTCCTCGTTCGTCGAGATCTACCAGAACTGCAACATCTTCAACGACGGTGCCATGGCCCACGCCCAGGACCGGAAGGTGCGCGCCGACAATGTGGTGGAGATCAAGCATGGCGAGCCGATGGTCTACGGCAAGGAACTCAACAAGGGTCTCATGCGCAAGGGCCGTGATGTGATTCCCGTCACGATCGGCGAAAACGGCGTCACGATGGATGACATCGTTCGCCACGACGAGCATGCACCCGTCGGCATTCATGCCCAGCTTGCCCGTCTCAAGTACCCCGCCTTCCCCGAGCCCATCGGCGTCATCCGCGCCGTGGAACGCCCGACCTACAATGACCTCGTCAACGATCAGGTTGCAGATGCCATCGAAGCCCGTGGTGGCAGGCCGGACCTCCAGCAGCTCCTCAACGGGAACTCCACCTGGGAAGTCAACGAACAGGGCGAGACAATCGGCAGGTAAACCCGCCAACCTCCCAACCCCCGTATAGACAAAAGCCCGGCGCGGAGATTTCTCTCCATGCCGGGCTTCCTTTTTGTCCTCCCAAACTGCGGGGGCCGTTCCGAAAACCGGTTACAGGTTCTCGGGAATCAGCGTGAGAATGTTTTCCCGGTCGGCACCAAGGACCGTCCAGTCGGAATCAAACCGGATGCCGCCGTTGGTTGTAAAGACGGCGCGTGACTCGCCGGTGGGAAGGTTGTCCACATAGAAAAGGGAGTCCGAGACATCCATTTCCAGCGTCCACGGCCCGGGACCGTTGTCCTCCTGACGACCGACGGGGCGGTGCTCAAGCCTCATCGTCCCCGGGGAAAACTCGTCGCCATTGGCGTCCACAATGACGATGCCCACGTTGACCAGCTCAAGATCAATGTCTATACGCTGTTCGTAGGGGCGTTCCTCCACGGTGAATGTCTCCCCGGTGATCGCCCGGGTGCTGCTTCCCGTCACCGGGATTTCCACCGAGTAGACACCGGGGGCGAGGAAATGCTCGAACTGGCCGTTGCCGACCGTCAGGGTGGTGCGGCTGGCCTGGGCGCCACGGAGGGGAGCAAGTTCCAGCTGGAAGAACCGGGAGCGGTCGCGCTGGCCATTGCGTCGCAGCGTTCCCTCGACCTGGATCAATCCCTCAAGGCTGAAGTCCACTTCCTGGCTTTCCATGTTAATGGTGACGTTTTGCCGCTCGATGACTGCGTTGGTTCCTGACAGCAGCGTCACCGCGTAGCGGCCCGGCGAGACGTTGGCGAAGACGTACTCCCCACTGGAGTCCGTCGTTTCCGTTGGATCACGGAACCCGGTGCCGAGGCGAACGGTCATGCCGCTGGCAGGCCGACCATCCGGACCCGTCACGACGCCATGAACCCTTGCGCCCTGGTGCATTCTGATCTCCACCAATTCGGGGCGCTGGCCTGATTCGAGGACGACTTCCACCTCGTCGGACATGACATAATCCTCCAGTTCGGCCTCAAATCGAAGGGTACCGGGCGTTGTATAGGCGAATTCAAAATTCCCCCGGGTGTCCGACGTGACGGTCCTGCGATTTCCACCCTCAACCCGGCGCCACTGGTTGCCACGGGGGCGGGCTTCATCCTGAACCGTCATCCGAACTTCGACGCCTTCCAGACCACGTCCATCGGCATCAACGACCTGACCACGAAGGGTCACGGAGTCGCCAATTTCCACCCGTACCTCCGCGGTCTCACCGCCATCGGTGACTTCGAAATTTTCGAACCCGTAGGCACCGGTACGTTCACCACTTTCTGAAAGTGGATAGACATGGACGCGGTATGTACCCGGGGAAAGGGTCTCTGTCACGGCGGCGGTCTGGTTGATGACACGCCCCTCCACGTTCGTCCTCCGGTCGCGACCACGGGTGCTTGAATCAAGAGCGAATTGATACTCAAAGCTGGTGACCTGATTGCCACCCGGTTCCGATGCGGTCAGGGAGACCGAGGCCCGGGCGCGCATTTCAACGGTTACCGGGGAATCCTCGACATTGATGTTCCCCATATTGACATCGTCATAACCGGGATGTCTCGCCTCCAGAGTGAAGGTCCGTGCATCCTCATCCATATCGTTGAAGGTAAATCGTCCCTGCGCGTCGCTTTCCACGGAGGGAGCATCTGGCGCCCGCCAGCGGCCAACGCGGCGTGAAAGAAGGGCCCCCTCAATGGGATTGCCTTCCTCGTCCACCACCACACCTTCAAAAAGGGCTGCTGCCAGTAATTCAAAGTCCTGACCTTCCAGATCCTCGCCCTCTGAAAGATTGATCATGCGGGGATCGGGAGACACCATCGCCATGTCTTCCGGCGGGGAGACCGCGAGGAAACCGCGGGTGCCGTATATTTCCTCGATGATGTAGGTGCCATCGGCGCCCGTGGTCGCGGAATCCGCCGTGCCACGCCGTCCTGCTGCCTGGCGAAGGGTCACTTCTGCGCCGTAAACGGGCTCACCATCAGGCCCGGACACGGTACCTGAAACGGAGGAGAAACCGGAAAGCGTCAATTCGACAGGTTCGAGGGGACCTTCGGCGGCGACCTCGTATTGGCTGGAATGATATCCGTCGGTGCTGCGTGCGAGGAGGAAACCGCGGGCCTCGGGAGGAACGCTGATCTTGAAGCGGCCATCAGGGCCGGTCTGTGACTGGGCATTGGCGATGTCGGGATCTGGCATGAGTTGAAGCCCCCGGGCACGACCAATTTCCGGGCGGAAGTCCACGCCCACACCCGCCACGGGAGTCACCCCGTCTGCAAGGAAGACGGTGCCTTCGAGAAGCAGTGTCGGAGTCACGGTGATGCGCACTTCCTCGCCGGATTGGAGGCGGTCGATGCGCACGTTATGTGTCTGCCATTCCGCTGCATCGTGGCCGTAATGGGAAGGAAGTTTGTAGTGAAGACCGGGAACGCGGAAGACTCCACCGCGGACTTGTGAATACGTTTCCAGGGTGAAGCGACCATCAAAGCCGGTCACAATGGAATCCACGGGAGCATTTCCCGCGGGAGCGCCAAAAGAACCGTCAGGCTTGGCAATCTGGACGCCCTGGATGGGCTCCTCCGTTGCGGCATCAACGACAACTCCGTTGATCGTCAACGCAGGGTCAAACTTGAGTGTCACCGTCTTTGATTCGCCAACATTTAGCAGGGTGCTGTTTCCGGTGGACTGGATGGCGGGGTTGTCGCTGGTTGCCACCAGGGTCTGCCATCCGGCACGGACGGCCGGGAATTCGAAGTAGCCCTCCTCATCGGTGCGGACGAACTGGGTATCCAAGTCGGGAAATGGGGGCTGGGTCCGCCAGCCGGGGCCACCCGGACGGAAGATGGTTTCCACCGCGGCGTTGTTCATGGGGCGACCTTGAGCGTCCAGAACACGCCCGCGAACGCTTGCCTCCCCCTTGCGAAGGACAATCTTCGATTCACTTTCCGATGGCGCTGCAACTTCAAGGACATTGGGGAGGTACTCGCGGTGCTTGGCGTGAATCATGACCAGCTTGCCCCGGGGTGCGGCCTCAAATTCAAAGATTCCGTTTTCGTCGGTCTCGACAATGGGGAAGGCATCGTAGGGGTCCTGCAAGGGGCTGCTTGGATTGGAGGAACCCACGAGAATCCCCACCTTCCCTCCGGGGCCCGGATGCTCCATACGGTTC
>JAFIGB010000091.1 GCA_020831705.1 Candidatus Sumerlaeia bacterium
CTTTGGAGAGAAGGGAATTTCCCCGTGGCGAGGTTATCCGTTGTGTCCCCAAAATACCCAAGCTAGGACTGGGGTGACAAAATGAGGATGACCACGTTGGATGGATCCAGGGGACAAGACATACCAGCTTTCTGATGAGGAACTCGCGAAGTTCGGCCGGGTAGCCCATGAGGAGGATCGTGTTACTTACAAAAACCTCATGGCATCGGGGTTTTACGGGGAGGAGCACTCCGAAACACCGACCATGAGCCGCCCCCCAAGGCCCCCGGTCTCCTCGGTCAACACGGAGAACCTCCGCAACTGCACCGATGAATTTACTTTTCTGAAGAAACTTGGACAGGGCGGGCAGGGGGTCGTCTGGGAGGCCCTCCAGCACCACCTCGGCAGAACGGTGGCCGTCAAGCAGGCCCTCCAGGAGCCGGAGCTTCTGGATGCCTTCATCAAGGAATCCCTCACCGCCGCCCAACTCGATCACCCCAACATCATCCCGGTCTATGATCTGGGCATGGCCGACTTGAATGGGGAAAAAGTCCCCATTCTGGCCATGAAACGGGTGGTGGGACGAAGTTGGCGCAGGATTATGGAGGAGGATCGCAGCTCCACAGACTTCTCCCTCGACAAGTTCCTGATGGATCATGTCCCAACATTGATTGACCTGACCAATGCTGTTGCCTTCGCCCACTCGCGGGGTGTCATCCACCGCGATCTCAAGCCGGAACAGGTCATGGTGGGGGATTTCGGGGAGGTTTACCTTCTCGACTGGGGCCTTGCCGTCTTTGTCGGAGACTTGAGCAAACCAGACGAACAAGGTCTGCTCCCCCCATCCGAGTCCTACTACACCCTTCAATCCGCCACGAATCCCGCAGGAACACCGGCCTACATGGCTCCCGAGCAAACCCACTTGGGGAACGAGCGCCTTGGCCTGCACACTGATATTTACCTGCTGGGTGCGACGCTTTACGAGATGCTTACGGGGAACCCGCCCCACCGGGCGGAATCCGTGCGCCGGGCTCTTTATGCGGCGGAACACAATATTTACCCGCCAATTCCGGACGAGATTCCCCCGGATCTGGCCCGACTGGCAACCCAGTGCCTGAAAACCAACCCGGTGGACAGGCCCGCCAACGCCATGGAAATCCGCCATCAGCTCGAAGCCTGGTTGACCGGTGCAGGCAAGCGCGGGGAATCGGTGCGGCTGACGACGGAAATACGGGGCGTCAAACTGGACAACCTGGAGGAATACGGCCCCCTGTCCGATCTGGGGCGCAAACTTGACCAGGCGCGCCAATACTGGCCGGAGAACCATGAAATCGCCCCCCTGCGCCAGGCCCTCCTTGCCCGATTTGCCGAGATCGCCCTCGAAAAGAATGATTTCCTTCTCGCCCAATTGCAGGTCGGCCGTCTGGAAGACCCCGCACAGCACGAGGAAATGCTCCAGCGCATCAAGGAGGAAAAGGAATGGTTTGCAAGGCAACTGACCACTCCACCTCTTTTCACCCCCCTGCGCATCTCCCTTTTCGTCGCCCTCCTTGTTTTGGTCACCGCGGCACTTGGCGGTATTCTCCATGTCAGCGAACGATCCACACTCCTGGAAATCCATAATCAGGTGCGTTCGATGGCTGCGCTAACGGCGGGGGAAATCAACCCGGCAAATCTTCGGGCGGTGGATGCCCACCGTGAAATTGAGTCCCCCGAATTCCAGGCGGTCTTTACACGGATGGACACCATCCGCCGCGCCAATCCAATGATCCGTTATGTCTATACAATCAGGCCGGTCGAATCAGGCCCGAGAAACCTTTGGCGCACCATCGTGGACGCCGATCCCTACAATGTCGATCTGACCGGGGATGGCATCATCGACATCGAGGGGAATCCCCCGGGAAATGACTACCCCTACGCCATCGATGCCATGTGGGAGGCCTGGGAGGGGACCGAGCCGACAAGCGCCATCCTCCGCGACCGGTGGGGGGAATTCGTCAGCGGCTTTGCCCCCGTCCGCGACCGTCGCACGGGAGAACCCGTCGCCATCGCCGCCGTGGATATTGAGCTTTCCGACGTCCATGGCCGCCTCAGTTCCATGCGCACCACCATCATCACCGCAGGGGTAATGATCTTCCTGCTCCTCACCGTAGTTTTCATTGCATGGTCCATGGGTCGAAGGGCCCTCGAACGCATCCGCCTCCTCCAGGAACTTCTCCAGCGCCAGGAGCAGGAGGCAAACCGGACCGATATTTACCTTGGCTGAACAGGTGGGGCTTGCCCACCAACCCTCCCCACTTTTCAATAAGTGGAGGACAAACCAAAGGGGAACCGAAACAATGACCAGAACCCATGTCTATACGTCCCTCCTCGCAATGGGCATGCTCACCACTGCCTGTGCCACCACAACCACCGACGGAACACCGCAGCCACCACGGGTGGAAAAACCAACGCTGGTAACGGCGGAACAGTGGGGCTCAAACCCCCAGGCAATTCCCGACGAGAAACGCCATACCCCCGAGCGCATCACCATCCATCATGCCGGGGTCGTCTGGCCCGAGGACGCCAATGCCGTCCAGCGCACGCGCAATCTCCAGTCCTGGGGGCAGCGAGATCGCGATTGGCCCGACCTCCCCTACCATTTCCTCATCACCCCCGAAGGGCACATTTTTG
>JAFIGB010000094.1 GCA_020831705.1 Candidatus Sumerlaeia bacterium
GGGTCATTTCCGACCAGGGGCCGTTGACCCCCCGCGTGGCCGTTAATTCCTACCCGGTCTCGTCCGACAACAAGGTCGGATTTGTGATCAACTTCAACCGTGCTCCCGTGGGCTTCAACAATGTGGAGTTCCTGGATATAACGACAACAGGCGACCTGACCCATGGGGAAGTTCGCATGGATGCCGTCTCCCCAACGAAATTCCTCGTCGGAGTCCGTGATGTCGTTGGGAATGGAACGATTTCCCTTCGTGTTCCTGAAGGAGTTGTGCGCGAGGAAAACCTGGGTCCCCTCAATGTGGAAACGCCGGACCCCCCGGTGCTGACCATCGACCAGACTCCCCCGACGCTCGTTGCCATCACCAACCTTGGCCCGGAAATCACCAAGGAACAGGAGGTTCGCCTCCAGGTGGAATTCTCCGAGCCAGTCTTTGAATTCAACGGATTGACACTGAATTCCCCCCGCGAGCTTGCCGCCAATGCGCAATACATTCGTGAGGTTGTCTCCGGTGGAAGGCTGAACGACGGGCGCTCCACCCTTCACCAGGCTGGTGCCGGCGAATTCAGCCACTATTACTTCGATGTCATTGAGGGCGCGGCGTCGATGGAAGTGGAGATTGCCGCGAACGCCAATGCCGTGCTATACATTCGCCATGGCGAAGAGGCAAGTGCCAGTGAGCATGACCATCAGGTGTCGGTCAATGACTCGCTGACACTGAACAACCCCGACGGTGGAAGGTGGCACCTGGCCGTCCATACGGTGGAGTCCGCCGAGTTTGTCATCAAGGCATCCCAGTTGGTGGATATCTCATTCGGGCTGCGGAACTTCCCGCTGCTTCAGGAGCAGGAATGGTACGCACCGTTCGCGGGCTTCGGCCAGAACCCTGTCAGCCACTACAATGTGCTCCTGCACCCCGGCACCGTGCTGGCCGAATTCAGCCAATGGAACATCACTGGTCCCCTGACAACGACCTGGTGGGCGGGCCTGTTTCACCGCCAGCCATTCAATATTGAAACAGGAGTTCAGGTTGCCGGTGCGGTGGACTTCCGCCAAGGTTCCGTCAATCTCCCCGATCCGGGACGCTGGTTCCTGGCACTGCATCACGCCATGAATGATGGCCGCCTGCAGTTGCGGTCCTACGGCATCCCCGGTTACCAGGCGCGCTCTCTCTATGACGTGCGGGTTCCCGTGGAGGGGAATGGACGCCTTACCGTGGCGCTGCCTCCCCGCGCGGTTGTTGACGTGGCGGGCAATCCCGTCGTGACCTCCGAAATGACAAAGAGCATTCTCGTCGATCAGACGCCACCGACGGCCACGATTGCCTCCGCTGGTGGTGCGTTCCAGGAAACCCCGACGCTGAACGTCAATGTGAGCTTCAGCGAACAGGTCTTCGGCCTCTCCATGGAGGACTTCGAGTGGAACATCACCGACACCGAGCATGGCAGCCCGGAATTGTCCCTCCGGAAGAACAATGGAGCAATCCACCATGGCACTCCGGTGACCTTCACCGTCGCACCGAATGCCTACCGTCGCTATACATTCGAGGTTCAGCCAGGAACACAGCAGCTTCGCCTCTCGGCGATTGGTTCTGGTGAATACGACCTTCTTACTTCCTTCGGTGTGGAACCCACGGTCGCCGCTTCCTCCTTCAACATTCGGAGCGTGGATGGAAGCGCCCAGGTTGTTATCCCCAGCCCGGCTGCGGGAACCTGGCATGTGGCCCTCCATGGTGTCACCCAAACGGAATATACAGTGAACGCCTCCGCAGTTGGGGGAAATTACACGCCGAACTTCTCGGGAAGCAATTTCCGCATTACCTTCCGGGAGACGCTTGGCGATGGAAACCTGGCGATATCCCTTCCGGCGAACAGCGTTGTTGATCGGGCCGGTAATCAGAACCCGGGAACCGCAGTCACCGCGATTGAAATCAGGCAGCCGGATATCTGGCCGCCGGAGGTTGTCTCCATCAACCTCATCACCGATGCTGTGACCCGTTCTGCCTCCAGTACCTGGCGCGTGGTCTTTAACGAGGAAGTCATCGACTTCCCCAATAAGACAGGAATTATTCCCATCCGGGAAGGGCTCTCTCAGGGATCCATTTCCATCACCAGGGTGTCGGGGAATACCTTCGACATTACCCTGACAAACTTCAATGGAACGGGCACCCTCGGACTGCGCCTTGCGGAAGGTGCCACGGCCGACCTTGCCGGGAATTTGTCCCTTCCCTTTGAATCGCCGAATTCCGTGACCTATGACAGGGTAGCACCCAGCATCACCCTGGCACTTGCAGCCCTGGAATCCAGCCAAACACCCAATGCATTCGTCTTGCGGGCAAACTTCTCCAAGCCTGTCACCGGCCTGAACAATATAGACAGTGTTCGCCGTGGCGTCCTGCAGGGTGATGCGCAGATTGGTACGATCTCCTTTGCCGACCGGAAGACCGATGGGTTCCTGAACTATGGTATCGACATGGTCGGTCAGTTGGAGAAGGACGGCCTTGTGCGCTATCAGCTCCAAATCCCCGCCGAATCCACGAAGGTTGAGTTAAAGACGAGCGGCACCGGCAGCTTCCAAATGTATGCCGCGCGGGCACCGAAGGTTCCCACATCGACGGATTTCGATTTCCGATCCAACGCGATCGGGTCGAACCAGAAGATCACTCTCGACTCACCGGCTGCGGGCACGCTGAACATTGCCCTCTACGCCGATCCAACATCGACCTCCACGGCGGCCTCCTTCTTCCGCCTGTTGGCAACCCATGAGGGCGATGTTGCCCCCATCGAGCATTCCCGGACTTCCATGGAAATCCATGTGAGTAATTCCGAGGGCAAGGGCGTGGCTTTCTTCTCCCTGACCCCCATGGTTGTCAGTGATCATGTGGGGAATTTGAACACCCATAACTCGAATACAGTACAGGTTCAAATCGATGGCCGCGTGCCGGAGATGAACATCGTTCCCATCACAACGAGCCCGACGATGGATGAAACCATCGTCTTTGAAGTGCGCCCGTTCAAGCGCGGTTCCCAGCTGGACCTGAGCAAGCTGGTTCTTCTTCCCACGGGCGTCACTGTGAATGGTGAAGCCAGGATGGAATATGGCCATTCATCAGTCGCCGACAGGCCATGGATTTTCGTCGATGGTGTTTCCGGTGTTGGTGCGCTTGCCATTGGCTTCGAAGCAGGTGCCTACATTGACGACGAAGGACGTCCCTCCATTCCGGCGGTTTCGAGGCGCGTCCAGCGCCGGGTCGGGCAGCCGCTCACTGTCGCTGGCATGACCCTTAATGGTGAGTTTACGGATCTTGGCAACGGCAACTACGACTTCCTGCCTGGCGTGATCATCAATGACGTTCTCCTCCTCGACACTGCCGTCCAGGTCAGGGGAAACACCATTTCCGGCAACGGGCAACTTATCGGATATGACCTGAGGCTTGATCACCGCAAGAGTATGGTCTTCTCCATTGCGGAGCTTCGCGAAAGAACCACCAGGAGTTTCCCCCTGGACAATGGCCCATTCACCATCAATGCAGAAACAGGCGCGGTCACGGTTGAACGTACGGAGCCAATCCCGTTGTACTTTGGTGGTTTTGATATCGGGATCTTTGATTACAGGGTCATTCCAAGTGAGTCGTATCTCTCACTGGATTTCGATATCCCCAAACCAGACAAGCCCAGCATGCAGATCAAGGGTCTGGAGTTTTCAGAATCCACCATCAATACGAGCCGAGCCACCTATCTTATGGGTGTGAATGAAGCCCCGGCGTTGGGCGGTACCCCGTTTGAATTCAGCATTTCCGACATCAAGGTATATACACAGCTCTTCGAAGGTGAAAGCCGGTCGCAGGATCACATTGACCTGAGGGGTCTGAACTCAAGGACCACCACCAACGGGGAACAGACTGATATAAACATCCCCATGTGGCGCCTAAACCCAACAGATCGGATATACAGCTGGGAGGGCGTCAGCGTGAATGGGAAACCCATGGGGCAAATGAGCTATCCGCCCTCTCTCCTCAATCGAGGTGTTAATCCTGTGGATTACGGCCTGCATTTCCCCGAATTGAGGGTACCCTTTCAAACAGGGCCTCACTTCTCCGATGCCGTCTTCCTGGACGTACGCCTTGACTATCAGCGTAACATGACAACCTCCCGTCTCTATCTGGAACCGCGTGTAAATATTGGAAGAGTGTTTTGGTTCGAAAATGACATCACCCTTGTGGGTACGGTGCTTAGCCTGGGAGATAAAGTATTCAGACCACCCTTTGGCGCCCCCATTTTACTCGAAGGGGCCTTCCTTAACTTTGTACCCACTTCAACGATGGCGACGGGCCTTCATTTCCCCCGTCAAACACTCGATATTCAGGGTGTTGAGTACATAACCAACTCCGGATTTCAGATGAGCACCTTCGGTAGAGTGGACATTCCGGGAGCCGATCTTGTCATTGATCATCCGCTGAACTTTCCCTTCGGGGGAATTTCCTTCAGTGGTGGTGAATACGACTTTTACGGTGTTACCACCCTGGCCCTGATGAATTTCAACTTCCAATCCCGACCCTATAACGGCGAACATCCGGTAACGGGTGTACCGGAGGAAGGCATCCAACTGATCGGTCAGTTGCAGCTTCCCAACATTCTGGACTCCTTTGAGGTGAATGTCGGAATTATTGTTGTGGGGGACGAAATCCGCATCGACAACCTGCAATTCGGAAACGCATGCGATGATTCCCTCGATATTATCGCCAACACGCGAATGATGGTTCTTGACAAGCTCAAGATCAGCGTTCCGCAGTATTGCTTCACTATGGACTACGGACCGCCGACCGAAATAGAGGTCTCCGGTGAGTTTGAAGTTCGTGGTCTCGCGACCTTTGGAATGGAAATGTCAATCGTCGACATGATGGTCGACCGCCTCTATGGCTATATCGACGGGATCGAAAAGCCGCTGGGAACTTCAGGTGCTTTCCTCCAGAAGGCGGGCTTGTTCATCGAGAACATTGCCGGTGCCGTCAAGTTTGCGACAGAAGGTGAATTCTGCCGCATGGCGTTTGACCTGCAGGGCACTACCTATGAAATCTGCCGGGTTTCTCCGATTGCGTTCGGTGGTTTGGTCGAGATTTCTGCCGGCAAGAAAAAGATTCCGCCACTGGATGCCTACCTTGCCTGGATGGATGCCCAAGCGACGCTCTCCCTCACGGGTATTGACGTCGAAGGGAGGGGCTTCATCACGTTCCTTCAGATTGGCAGCGCCATCATTCGTGCAAGATGGTCCGGTCCGGAACGTGGCGTTTTCGCAGAAGGGAACATCGAGGCCTTCTCCGTCATTAGTGGCAACGTAAATGCCCGGTTCAGTGAATGGGGTGTGTCAGGGTGCTCAAGCCTCGGCATGAGGGTCCCAAGCTGGGTTCCGATTTTCGGCGGCAAGACAGCTGGTGGTGTCTCGTTCTGCGCGTGGTACCCCCCCTTCAAAATCCGGGGCTGCAAGAATTTCCTGGGCCTTGGAAATATCTGTCTCTCCATTGATGGAAGGGGTAACGTCAGCACCAAGGAGCTTGCCGGTGGCAGGGAAAGCTGGGAAAGCACCGTTTGGGATCCCGTTCCCGTCACCGAGAGCGGCGAGCTTGTGAAAGGCTTCCACCCCGAGAAGATCAATTCCGGCCCCGTGGTTCGTTTCTTCACCAACTGGTCACCGGTTTCCAAGTCCTATCGTGCCGAGGGCCTTGTGAAGTCTGATGCCGCAGGCGGCCTGTTTGAAGTCGTCATTCCCGACGATCTCTTCGGACGCACCGGCATCATTCGTCTGAACTACGAATTCGACGGTGCCAACCCCACCTACGCCCTCATCACCCCCGATGGCGAGCGAATCGATCCTGAATCGTATGCCTTCGAGACCAACCCCGAAAGGTTTGTATATATCGAGAACCCGGGAGCGCGGGATGCCTCCTTCGGCATTGAATTCCTCGTTCCTGGTGTCTATCTCCTCGACATCGAGGAGCCGGATACCCTGGGTGACTTTGTTGTCCAGGTCATTGTCCGGGATATCGACCCATCATTCGAATTCGTCGATGTTGCTGTCTCCGACTCTGCCATTGGCTTTGAGTACGTTGCCGAGCCCAATGGTAACGACGACGCCATGGTCAGCTTCTTCCTTGGTTCGGCCTACGGCGCAACTGATGGCATCGGTGCAGCCACCTTCATCCCAATAACCGGAACAACAACGATGGCGTTCACGGACCTGTCCGAGTTCCCCATCCCCGCCGGTTGGTACTGGCCTTTTGCGTCCGTAGAGACTGAGGATGTCCAGCGCATTGTCCACTTCGATCGCCCGGTCTACGTCCCCGATCCCGCAGCGGCGCCATCAGTACGCAACGTACAGGTTGCGACCTTTGGAACGGAGGCGCTCATCACCTGGGAAGCTGATACCTTTGAAGGTGAGGATATTCTCCAGCACTTCAGGATCAGCTATACGGACGAACCGGACAGCGTTAACTACAAATGGAGCGTCCCCGTCACGGATGCCACCCAGCGCTCCATGATCATTGGCGGCCTTGAGCTCAACAAGAGCTACCGCTTCACGGTCATTTCCAGCCAGGGCAGAATTGTCCCGGAAGAGGAACGTGCGGAGAAGCTCCGTCTCATGACTGATCTCGCGAAGCTCTATGAAGGGTTGAGCAAGCAGGAGATTGAACGGGACATCGAAAAGATGGTCCAGGAAATCACGCCGCTCAAGATGACCGGCTACAAGCGTCATGACATTGAATCCCTCGGCGAGCAGGCGAAGCATCTCGTCAGGGCAAACCGACTTCGCACAAATCCCTCGAAGTCACTGGATGCGGCATTCAGCAAGCGCCACACGAAGAAGGAAGGCATCTTCCTCCAGAAGGCGAAGTCCATCGATGAGGAACTGTTCCCCTCCGATGAGTTCGACATGGACACCATGTGGAGCGATGCTCCGCAGGTTCATTCCGATGTGATTCATACGCGGGCAACGATGGGCTTCAACAATCCTCCGCGAATTGTGAATGCTCCCGAGCAATTCACAACCGAGGGCGAGACGTTTGTCTTCACTCCGGTCGCCGTGGATCTCGATGGCGATCTGCCCATCACCTTCGAGTTGGTGGAAGGCCCGGAAGGGATGACCATCAGCGAGACGGGTCGCGTGGAATACCATGCCCTCGTCAGCGAGGATGAAAACGAGCAGGCGTACTTCTCCTTCACTGTCGCAGCCATCGATTCCCGTGGCGGCCGTTCCGAAAGCAACTGGGGGATCTCCATTGCTGAAATCCCGCCGGATGCCACCTTCGGGATCATCTCCTCCCCGATAACCCTTGCGGAGCCGGGAATGGAGTATGTCTATCAGCCCGTCCTTGAAAACACCCACTCGACCGGGGATCCTGTCACATGGTCCCTGATGGATGGGCCCACCGACATGGAGATTGAATTCTTCACAGGCCGTATTACCTGGACCCCCGGCATTGATGACGACGGTTATGTCCCCGTCATTCTCCGTGCCACCCAGGTCGACGGCGACCGGACCCGCAGGAGCATCCAGGAATACGTCATCGCCATCAGGGAAGCAGACAGCTACCGCCTTGGAGGCATTTCCAACCTCATGGGTGTCACCGTTGACGAGGCCAACGGCGAACTGGTTGCCAATCACATGGGTGTTGTCTATCCGGATATGGGTGAACACTCCATTGGCTTCAGCATGCGCCAGCTCACCCCTACACCGGGGGAGGAGAACTTCCTTGGTCTGGTTTCCTATGAGTCCGGCGAGACGGTCACCCGCCTGCCCCTTGAACTCCCCGCTGATGGAGAGGACTATGAAATCTCCATCCGTGAACACTTCGATGGTGATTTCCAGGGAATGGCAGTCACAACGATCTGGACCTCCACACCGCCAAGCCCGGTCATTTCGGTGAACCCGGAGGCCATCGAGGTCCACGTCGAGAAGTCACCGTTCCGCTTCAACACAGCAGTGTCGTTCTTCCTGGATGTATCCGAGCGCACCGAGGACCTTGTCTACTCGATTGGTCGTGACACGACTGATTACGACCTGTTCCCGTCGGGTGGAACGATCCCCTCGGGAGTGACCGAGTCGATCACGCTCCTCATCAATGTCCGGGATATGGAACCGGGTGTGCATCAGTCGATGCTCACCATCTCCTCCAATGCCACGACACCGGTTGTCGAGATTCCCGTCACGATCACCGTGGAGGAAGTTCCCGATCCGGCCATCCCGGTACTCAGCCCGCCCCGCCGCTTCATCTTCGTTGTTGAAGGTGGAACCATTGCCAACCAGGTCATCAACCTGAGCAACCTCGGTGGCATGGAGGCGAACTACACGGTGACCACTTCCGAGGGTTACGTGCAGGTCAACCCATCGACGGGTGTTGTTGTTCCCGACCAAACGATCCCCCTCGGCATTACCATCGACACGACCGACCTCGCCGTTGGCATTTACGAATCGACGCTGACGCTTACCACCGAAGATCCAAATGTCAGTACCACGGCGCAGATTGTCATCGAGGTTGTCGAGGAACTCGGGGATGAACCACGAATGGTCTACCCATCGATCATTCTGTACTGATCCCCAACCCACCTTCCTGATCACGACCCCCCCCGGACGGCCTCAAAACCGTCCGGGGGGATTTTTCAATTCCTGCGGTGTGCAGAATGAGACTGACAGGGAATTCCCGTACGGTGCCCAGGCGAGGGGGTGGTATGTTAACGTTCCCTTGGAATCCCATTCATTAGGTCATGCACCGGCTCTAACAATATTTTTAGGGACCGCCTAAACCTCTGGCCTTGCCGGATGGTCTTGGTTGCCATACACTGTCCATGGTATACTTGCCGGGATTGTGGATGCCCACTGACAAGGGCGGCAAGCATCCGAATAAAATGGAACCCCACTGAAGGATACAAACATGATGATCATATTGGCCGGTCCCCGCAGGGGGATGTCCTGCTTGATGGGCGGCATCGCCGGAATTCTGGTTGCCGCAGGCTCCGTGGCCCTGGCTGAAGTTCCTGCCACACCACAGCTCGTCTACCCCTCTTCCTTTGCAAGGGATGTTAATTATCGCGAAATCAATGTTCAATGGAATGCTCCCGCACCGGACACACCTCAGGTCGATGAATGGGTGATTTTCATTGGTCCCCAGTCGAATCTCACCGAGGTCGCCCGAATTTCAGACCCCGAGGCCACCAGTGCCCTTGTACCCGTCAGCCTGAATCCTGCCTCCACGTATCAGGTTCGCCTCGTTGCGGTGAACAATTCCGGGGAAACGGCTGGTAACTCCCTCACCTTTACAACGGCAGCCAATATTGACCCTCTTACCATCTTTTTTGCCCCTGAAAGGATTGAAGAGGGGAAAATTACCTATTACGGCGAAATCTTCGACAACGATGACGGCGCCGCGCCCGGAGGTTTCGGCTTTCAGGTCACCTGGGATCCGGAGCGCCTGGAGAATGTCAACTTCGTGGGGGGAAGTGCGGACGCCCTGGCTACCATGTCCTTCAATGTGCAGCCTCCCCAGGTCATCAACGAAAATACTGTCAACATTGTTGGCTTTTCCTTGCAAAACTCCCGGCGCGAAGGGATCTTCCTTCGTGTGGAAGCCGATCTGATTGCCCCCCTCGATTCAAACGAGGGCCCTGCCATTACCTTCGGCCCCCACCCGAATTCGGAAACGTTGACGAGTGCGGGAGGGACCTCCGCCGAGTTCAACCTCGGCATCGTCAACACCAACGAACTTCCCCCACCCGATACCGCCGTGACAATATCGCCCGCCAATAACGAGGTCCTTCCCGTGGGAACAAACCGTCCCTGGTTGGAATTCCTTCCCGGTAATCATGGCAGGAATGTTTCCATCTACTACTGGCCCGAGGGCCAACCACGTCCGGAAAATGCATTGTCGAATTCCATCTCCTTTGATGGTTCCACCGGGAGGTACCGGATCCGTCTATCCACTGCCCAAAATCCCACACCCGGTGTGTGGTACAACTGGCAGGTGGTAACGGTGAACCCCAATGGTTCCACCGATTCGGAATTGACGCGATTCATGATTGAGGCTCCCGAGCCGACACCAACGCCGACTCCGACTCCATCGCCAACACCCACCCCCACGCCGACGCCGAGTCCTTCACCAACGCCAACGCCAACAGCCACACCGACTCCAACACCAACCCCCACGCCTACACCAACACCAACACCCACACCGGTTCCCACACCGACCGTGGATGAGATCGTTGATCATATTCTGGCTCGGGATAACAATGGTGCGGATGTCAATGGTGACATGATCATCGACGCAGCAGACATCATCAGTGCAAGGCAGTGATTTCTCATCACCCTGTTTTGTCACGTACAAAAATGGTTTTTCCGGTTGTGCCTGTTCGCTTGACTAGGCTTTTAGCCATGGTCGCGTGAACAGGCAGCGGACAACATCCGACCAATACTGCGAACCTTATGACCAAAAAAGATGAAATCGATAAGCCCAAACCCGCAGCGCGAGCGGAAGTGGAAGTTGAGGGGAAGAAAATCCCCGATGCTGTCGTAAAGCGCCTGTCGCTCTATGCGCGGGTGCTTGAGGGGCTTGACCACGAAGGCGTCGATAAAATTTCCTCGGCGGAACTGGCCAGACGTCTCGGTCTCAACTCCTCACAAGTCCGCAAGGATCTCGCCTGCTTCGGCCAGTTTGGTGTTCCCGGCTTTGGGTATTGGGTGCGGGAGCTTCGCCATGAGGTCCATCGAATCCTGGGAAAAGACCGGGAAGTTTTCGTTATCCTCGTGGGTGTCGGTAACCTGGGTGCGGCTCTCCTGTCCTACAAGGGGTTCCTCAAGCAGGGGTTCACGATGCTCTGGGGGTTTGATATCAATCCGGAGGCCGCCACCAGAAGGGGAAGATCCCCAATCCCCATTTTCCATGTGGATGAACTGGACCAGAAGCTGTCCGAGCGGCCGGTGGACATGGCGGTGTTGGCCCTTCCGGCGAAGGAGGCCCAGGCCGTTGCCGATCGTCTCGTTGCCCTCGGTGTGAAGGCCATCCTGAATTTCGTACCGATCCGCCTGACCGTTCCCCCATCGGTTCACGTTCGTCATGTAGACCTGTCCCTTGAACTGGAAAGCCTCAGTTTCTATCTGGGCGAGGAGTGAAGTGCCGTGCTCGATGTGCCACGAGGATACATTCCCAATGAAAGTCTCCTCTACACCCTCTTCTGCCGCCTTCACGACAGTGGGTTATACCAGACTTCCCTGAACATGGACAACGGCAGGGGGACGATCACCCTTGGGCTTTCCCACCTCAGTTTCGACATGATGGTGGGGCTGGATTGGAACCTTGGCGACGCGATCATTGCCCATCAGCTCGTGGCCCAGGACCTCAATCTCCTCGATCTTTTCATCGTTGATGAGGAAGCACTGGAGGAGCGCCAGATGCTCCTCGAACAACCGGCACTCCTTGCCAAAATGCCCCACCATGCCATGCAAAGCCTCGTCTTCGGCCAGCCCCGCTTGGATGCATTCATAGTCTATTTGAGTGAAACGCGCTTCATCGACAACCGGGAAAAATGCTGCACAATGTGGGGGATTTTTCACGACATGGATCTTGTCGCACCCAATCTGGGTGACCCGTTGATGCATCCGTATTACTACCACCTTGAGCTGTTCAATGAGGAACTGTACTCCGCTCTCAAGGCAGGTCGTTACCGAAACATCCACCAATAAGGGTGATCACCTGGTCAATGGCATCGTCCGGTTTTTGAACTCTTCCATCGTCTCCAGAATGTCTGGATGGATGATCTGGTTGGAGGTCACCAATCCATTGCGGAGAACGTGGTCCTCATTATTGTAGGAAATGTCGCGGCCATGAAGATCCGTGACCGCCCCGCCTGCTTCCCGCAGGATGGCGTCAGGAGCACAAACATCCCACTCCTTGCAATTGCGTGGCGATGGATTGATGTAATAATCGGCGGATCCCCTGGCCACTTCACACATTTTCAACCCGAGTGATCCCATTTGGTAGACCGTACCTGGGGAAAGCTGGGCCACGATGGCCTTGGTCTTTTCACCCAGGTTCGACTTGGTGATGACCATGCGGGAAGGCCCAAGGCTGTCGATTTGTGAGACTTCAAGGGGCACGCGCTCGCCTGTTTCCAGGTTTTCCTCGAAGGCACCCAGTCTCAGGGCGCCGAGGTAGAGACGGGAGCGGGTTGGCTGGTACACGACTCCCAGGACGGGATAATATCGCCCCTGGTCCTCCAGACGTGCGGCAAGGCCGATCTGGACAGCGAAGTCCTCCTCGCCCCGGATGAAATCACTCGTGCCATCGATGGGATCAATGATCCATACCATGTCATGGGCAAAGCGTTCCGTCGAATTGTCGGATTCCTCGCTGAGGTAGCCATATTTCCCCTGAGGGCAGTGACTCCTCAGGTATTCGAGAATGAGGGAGTCCGCTGCAAGATCGGCATCTGTCGCAGGCCCCTCCATTTCCTTCTCATGGATGGAGAATTGTTTTCTGTAGTAGGGTTTGATGGCTTTTTCCCAAGCCAGCAGGGCGGCTTCCCGGGCCAGGCCGAGGTTTTTTGCCATTAGATGCGTATCAATCACGATGGTTGCGTAGGTCCCTTGGATAATGGGCCGGAAAATTGGGGGAAAATGCCGGTGAGCAGGCAATTCCTCCGATGTCCCTCAGAAATTGGACTTCGCAGGTCTCCTTTTGGTTGGGCAGGGCCCAATCAAGGCTGGAGATCCGAGGGACTGGCAGTCAACCACATGATGGCTTGCGGAGCAATCGTGTTCCGGGGAATTCCGGGATATTTGGAATCGGCTGGAGGTCACCCCAAATGGTTGCAACCCCATCACCGACTCATTTTACTTGGCGTGGGACCTTGCCCTGATCGAATTATGGCAAGGTGGTTCCCCTGATTGCTGTCCGGAGATGTTATGAGCTCGTCGCCCATGCAGATGATCACCGCGAAGGCTCTCATCGAAGCCTTCCCGAATCCGGTTGCCATTCTCCGCATCGTGGAGAAGCGGCTCCTTATGGTACAGGTCAATGATGCCTTTGCCGCCATGACGGGCAAGGAGCGCTCAAGGCTGGAGGGAGCGAATTTCGCGGCTGCCACGACCTTCTCATACAAGGAAAAGGAGCTTACGAAGGCCATCCTTTCCACCATTGATGCCGGGTTGCCCAACTCCCTGGTTTTTCATCTTGTTGAGAGCTCGGAGAACTCGATTCTTCACAAGATCAGCCTCGGCGATATTTCCACGGATGCCGGCGACCAATGTTATCTGGCAACGTGCTCGATCGCGGAGGCATCAGAAGTAGGGGAGGAGTTACGGTACCGGCTGGCAATGGAGTGCGCGGAATTGGGCCTCTTTGACTGGGACTTGCCGTCGGGACAATGTGTGGTCTCCGATGAGTGGTACCGCCAACTGGGTTTGAAGGTGGGCAAGCGCGTGTTGCCCACCCATGAACTGCTCGAAGTAATGTCGAAGGGAACCATTGATCTGCTTCGTGATGCAGTGACTCCCGCTTTGGAGGGAAGTATTGATATCTTCGATGTGGAATTCCCCATTGTGGATTCAGTGGGTGAAACCCGGTGGATCCGGTCGAAGGGGAAAGTCCACACCCGTGATCGAATCGGAGTCGCCATACGGATCGTTGGTGTGAACACGAATGTGACCCACCTGAAAAAGGTGAATGAGGAACTACGCAGGAATCAGCGTTTATTCAACCAAATTTGCCACATGGTCAATGCAGGAGGGTGGGAGTTCTTCCCCGAGACGGAGGATGTCCTGTGGACGGACGAGCTCTTCCGGATATTCGATATTGAGAAGGGGAATCCAAAGGCATCCCAGGATGCATTAAGCTATTTCGTTCCCGGGGATCGGGAAATTCTTACGGAATCATTCACCAGATTGATCAACGAGGGGGTTTCCTACGATCACGAGCTTCGTCTGGTTTCAGCCACCGGCAATCTCAAGTGGGTTCGGGTCATGGCCGAATGGGAAAAATCCCATGATACTGCTCCCCATGTTTGGGGGGTGATGATGGACATTACGGCGGAGAAGCGTGCCGAGGAACGGGAGCGTAACCTGATCTCCCGCTTTCAATCAGCAACCTGTTCCGCCAATATCGGAGTCTGGCAGTTTGACATTCAGAGGGGAGTCGTCGAGTGGGATGAAGTCATGTACTCCCTTTTTGGGCTGGATCCGGGTACAAGGATAACCCGGGAGCTGTGGGATGATCTCATCCTGGAGGAGGACCGGGAAATGATGGAACGGGAGGTGGAGTCGGTTTTTCGCGTTCCCGGCATGGTCTCATCAAAGGATTATCGCATCACCCTGCCTGACGGATCCATCAGGTATATCCATGGGATCGCAAAGGT
>JAFIGB010000103.1 GCA_020831705.1 Candidatus Sumerlaeia bacterium
CTTTGCTGAAAGGCAGATCTCCTTTTATCAAAACGGGGTTGGAGATTGTTGTTATTCGGAGGCGGGAAAGTAATAAAAGGTGGTAATAACCCCGGAAAATTTAATTTGATATTCTCCTTGCATTCCATGCGGCGAGCCGTATGGTTCAAACAGGCAGGAGACTATTGACAACAATATTTTTCTCCTGCAACGGATGACTAAGTAAGGGGCAGCCCAGCATAACCGGGAGGCCCGTTAACGAGTAAGCCGACGAATTCCCACCCTCCCCGGGGTGCCGAATGACGTCGGCTTTTTTTGTTTCTCCCAATGGTACTCATTACCAGAAAGAGACTTCCCATGTCGGACCTTACACCCTCAATTGCAGAGCAGGTCGCCAAGGTGGCCAGCGACTTCCAGCAGCAACGGACCGGGCACACGCCCCGGGCTGTAACCGTGGTCCTCAGCAAGGACACCCTCGTGATCACCCTTCACGGGGCACTCTCACCGGCGGAACAGGCTCTCGCCGTAAACCCGGAGGGGGCAGCGAAAGTGCAGGAGTTCCATCGCCAACTATTCGCCAGTTCCTCCGAATCCCTCCGCCGGGAAATCCGGCGCATCACCGGCCTGGAGGTCCGCGAAGCCACTGCCGAGGTCGAAACCTCCACGGGCATCGTCGTCCATGCCTTCACCAGTGGCACGATGGTGCAGGTCTTTCAAATGAAAGAAAACCTCCCTCCGGGAAGTTGGAGCGGCCCTCAATCGGAAGTGCCCACCTGAAATCCCTCCAGACTGCCGTCCCACCGGCAGAGAACCTGTTTTCAACCCCCTCCCCCGGCGCCTGAAAGGCTGACCCCCATGAAGCATCACAAGACAAAATCCCCCACACATACGCCCCCGAAGAACAACACGGACGCATCACCGCCTCCCTCGCATGAGGCAATCGCCGAGCGCGCCTATACGATCTACGAGAAGGCGGGATGCACGGATGGCCATTGTGGCGAAAACTGGCAACAGGCCGAATTGGAAATGCAGAGCGAGGCCTTGTCGCTCGTCGAACCCCGCACCGTCCCTGGAAGCACAGCTTCCGGGTTACCCAGCGAATAATCCACCCACCGCAGTGCAGAATTCCACCCCCCATCCGTCCCATGAAGCCATCGCAGGACGAGCCTGCGAAATCTATCTGAAGGGCGGTTCCATGCGGGGGCAGTGTGAGCAAAACTGGCGGCAAGCTGAAAAGGAATTGCGCGAGAATGCGCAGGTACTTGCTGCCGAACAGGAAATGCAGAACGAGGGTGGCCCCGTGCCACAGACCCCCGTGGCGGGAACGCCCGCCGCGCCCTCCACCTCCTGACGAAGGAGTCCATCGACGACTCGCCCACCGCTTCTGTCCCTCTGACGGATAGACACGTTCGCTCCAACTTCCCTCCCTGATTCGCTGACCAGATCAGTATTCAGGGCGTGGGGGTTTCCGGACACTGAGGACAGAAGCCCCTCCAAGCCGGGGTCTATCCAGCCCGGCATTTCCCCCCTCCCAAAAGGAGTCCATCATGGGTTTGATTCTCTTAATCATCGTCGTCATCTTGTTGGTTGGCACACTGCCGCGCTGGGGACACAGCCGTGAATGGGGCTACTACCCGAGCGGAGGTCTCGGCCTCGTGCTCATGATCGTGCTCGTCATGCTTCTCCTCGGAGTCCTCCCGCGCGGATTCTAAGTGGACAGAATCCCTGGAATAGAGGAATGCCGCCGGCGCCCTGTCAGACAGGTCGCCGGCAGTAGCTATATGACAAAAGAATTTCGCAACGAGGGGCGATTGTTACATCGCCAACGTACCTCTCACAAAGGATGACCCATGTTTTTCGGAGTGCACTGGAGAAAGTCGTCAGCCGGGGGGCTCGCCACGCCGCTTCCCGTTAAGGAGAAGCCTGCCCCAAAGCCTGAATTATTTTCCGAGGATCAGCTTTCGACCTACGCCGGGATTCTCGCGACATCCCACAAGGTGTTACCGGGGCGCGCGTCGAACGACCTGCTGGATCAGCTATCCAGAAATGAAGCCGCACTCCGCTCCTTCCACGAACAATCCATCGCCCTGGATGAAAAGGCAAATGTCACCCCCGCAGGAACGTGGCTTCTGGACAATTTTTTCATGCTCGAGGAGCAGATCCTCATGGCGCGGCGCCATCTTCCCCGGGGCTTCAGTCGTGAATTGCCGCGCCTGGCGAGCGGTCCGTCGAAAGGGCTTCCGCGGGTGTATGACATCGCCCTCGGGCTGATCTCCCACCTGGATGCACAGGTGGATGTGGAATCGGCGACGGTATTTCTGGAGGAATACCAAAGGGTTGTGCCGCTTCGCCTGGGAGAACTCTGGGCGGTGCCGATCATGCTGCGGCTTTCATTGCTGGAGCACCTGCGGCACGTATCGGATTCGCTGCTGCTCTCCCATGAACATCGGGCCCGGGCAGATTACTGGGTGGACGAGATGGAGCGCGTGGGGGAATCGGAACCGTCCCACGTGGTGCTTGTATTGGCCGACATGGCGCGGGAATCCGTCCCGTTTTCCCACTCGTTTGTCGCGCGGTTCTGCCAACGTCTGGCAAGGAAGCGATCCGCCCTGCAGCTCGCGAAGGATTGGTTGGGTCAAAAGCTTGATTCCCAGGGCCTTTCCCTGGAGTTGATGGTCGCGCAGGACAGTCAGTCGCAGGCGGAAAACCAGATCACCGTTCGCAACAGCATCGCGAGCCTGAGACTGTTGGGAACCACCGACTGGAAGGGCTTTGTGGAAAAAGTCAGTCTCGTCGAGCAGGTTCTCAGGTCGGAGTCCTCAGGCGTCTATCCACTCATGGATTTTGCCACGCGGGATCAGTATCGCCATGCGATCGAGGCATTCTCGAACCACGGTCGGCTATCCGAACTGCAGGTCGCAGAGATGACCGTTGAGCTTGCCGATTCTGCAGCCCCTGATCCGGACGGCGACGACAGGGACACCCACGTTGGATACTACCTGATAGACGAAGGGTGCAGTGTTCTTGCACAAATCGCCGGAGTGCGCTGGCTATTCAGGACCAGACTGGAATTGCAAATCAAGCGCGCGCCACTGTGGCCCTATCTCGGCAGTGCGGTTGGGCTGACTGCCCTCACTGTCGGGGTGTTTTGTGTCCATGCATCGATGGCCGGTGCGGGACCGTGGTTGATCGCTTCACTGGCTTTCACCTTCGTGGTGCTGGCGAGCCAGGCGGCGCTCGACCTGATGAACTGGATTGTCATGCAGTTCATCGGGCCGCGATTGCTCCCCCGCATGGATTGCACTCCCAGCGCCCCGCCGGAATGCGCAGCACTCGTGGCAATTCCCGCAATGCTGTCTTCGGAGGAGGGAGTGGATCGCCTTCTGCAAAGGCTGGAAATACACTATCTTTCCAACCGGGATGAATTCCTGCAGTTTGCCCTCCTGACGGACTTTCGCGATGCCCCGAAGGAGGTCGCTCCCGGGGATGACGAATTGCTCGATCGGGCCCGAAAGGGAATCGAACAACTGGACGCGCGATATGGCACCGAAAACAGGAGGATTTTCCATCTCTTCCATCGGCCCCGTATATACAATCCCGGTGAGGACGCCTGGATCGGCCGCGAGCGCAAGCGCGGCAAGCTGGGTGACCTCAATGCCGTACTCAGGGGGACGGGGGCCGAAGCCTTCTCGTTGATCGTGGGCGGGGTGGATCTAATGCCCCCAATCAAGTATGTCATCACGTTGGACGCAGACACCCATTTACCGCGCGATGCGGCCCGGCTCCTCGTTGGATCAATGGAGCATCCGTTGAATCGTCCGGTGGTTGATCCTGTGCGGGGCGTGGTGGTCAAGGGCTACGGCATTCTCCAGCCCCGTGTCGGTGTCAGCCTTCCCTCCTCACGGATTTCCTGGTTTGTACGCTTCATGGCGGGAGAATCCGGTATAGATCCTTATACAAGGGCTGTTTCTGATGCCTACCAGGATCTATTCGGAGAGGGAACATTCATAGGCAAGGGGATATACAACGTCGATGCCTTTGCCAGGACACTGCAGGGACGCTTTCGCGACAACAGTATCCTGAGTCACGACCTCATTGAGTCGTGCTTCTCCCGTTCCGGTTTGGTCAGCGATGTGGAGTTGTACGAGGCATATCCATCCCGCTACGACGTGGACATCGACCGTCGCCACCGTTGGATCCGGGGTGACTGGCAGCTGATGTGGTGGGTGATGCCCTTCGTTCGTGGCCCCGATGGCAAGTTCCAGGCAAACCCGCTCTCAGCTCTCTCCCGGTGGAAGATTCTCGACAATCTGAGACGAAGCCTGGTCCCCTACCTGACGATGATCTTCCTGATTTCCGGCTGGACACTCATGACCGGAACCGCCGGGCTGGTTGGCGCAACCGTGGTGTTCCTCCTGCTCCTTCACCCCCTGGTTTCGACAATTGGGGATTTGACCCAGCGGCCCGACGATCTGTCGCTTGGAATGCACCTGCGCCTGGTCATGCGCGCCGTCGGCCAGCGCACCGCCCAACTCCTCCTCACACTCACCTTTATCGCCTACGAGGCGTCGATGAGTATGGATGCAATCACCAGGGCGACCTACCGGATGTTTGTGTCGGGTCGCAAACTGCTGCAGTGGAAAACGGCGGGCGACACGGAGCAGGCACCAAAGAGCAATCTCGCGGCGTTCTTCCGCAAAATGTGGTTCTCCCCATCGCTGGCATTGCTCGTGGCGCTCTACCTTGCCTGGGCCGACCTGCTGACCCTCGCCATCGCCAGCCCCTTTCTTCTGGCGTGGCTCGCTGCCCCCCTCGTGGCATGGTGGATCAGCCAACCCATCCCTGCCCGGGAAACCAATCTCAGCCCCGATGACCTCACGTTCCTGCGCAAGGTTGCGCGCAAGACATGGTGGTACTTCGACAACTTCGTAACAGCCGATGAAAATTGGCTACCCCCCGATAATTTTCAGGAGAAACCGGAGGGTGTCATTGCATCACGAACATCCCCCACCAATATTGGCATTGCCTTCATCGCCAATCTGGCTGCCTACGACCTTGGGTACTTGTCTGCGGGACGGGTAATACGCAGGACGCAGGATACACTCGCCACGGTGGGGCGTCTTGGGAAGCACCGCGGGCACCTCTTCAACTGGTACGACACGCGCAGCCTCCAGCCACTCGAGCCCGCCTACGTTTCGACCGTCGATAGCGGCAACCTGGCGGCGATGCTGCTAACGCTGGCCTCGGGACTTCGTGCCCTCCCCGATGATCGAATTCTTCCCACAACGATCTATACAGGTCTTCTCGACACTGTCGCCGTGCTGCGCAGTGTCGCCGGTCCCACATCGGAGGTTTCTGCACTGGAAAACCTGCTGGCGACACCACCAACGACCGCGTCGGAATTTCGCCTGCTCCTTGCCAACATCAACTCCGGTGCCGGGTCCTTCGCGAGCCACGAGGACGGCGCCGTTCGATCCTGGGCGCTCAACCTGAAGTCCCAGTGTGATGACTTCACCACAGAGCTCAGCCATTTTGCCATGCCGCAAAAGGATGACGACGGATTCTCGATCCCGGCGACATCGCTGCGCGAATTGGCCGCACTCACCTCGGACGGAACGGCTGGGTTGGCGGCCAATGCAATGATGCGCATGAAGCTGGTCGAGGAACTCGCCCTTGAGTGCGAAGCCGCATCGCGGATGGACTGGGATTTCCTTTACGACAACGAGCGCAAGCTCTTCGCGATCGGCTATAATCACACCGAACAGCGCATGGACACGAGCTACTACGATCTTCTCGCGTCGGAAGCCCGTCTCGGAAGTTACGTCGCGATTGCACAGGGGGAAATCGACCAGGACCACTGGTTCTCGCTGGGGCGCCTGTTGGTGGCTTCGGGCCGCAAGGGCATCATGATTTCCTGGAGCGGCTCGATGTTTGAATATCTCATGCCGCAGCTGCTCATGCCGACCTACGAGCACACCTTGATTGGGCAAACCTGCGAGGCTGTCGTGGCGTGCCAGATTGATTACGGGGATCTGCGCTCCGTTCCCTGGGGAGTTTCGGAATCCGGATACAACAGGCAGGACGCCCATTTTACCTATCAATATCGCGCGTTTGGGGTGCCGGGACTTGGTCTCAAGCGAGGGCTTGGGGAGGATCTGGTCATCGCCCCCTATGCCTCGGCCCTGGCGCTCATCGTCGCGCCCAAACAGGCCTGTGCGAACCTCAAGCGATTGGCGGCGGAAGGACGCGAGGGCGCATTCGGGTTCTACGAGGCCGTTGACTATACACCCACCCGCCTCCCGCCAAATAAGAAGGGGGCAACTGTCTATTCCTACATGGCGCATCATCAGGGAATGAGTCTTCTGGCACTGGTGTACCTGCTCGCCGACAAGCCAATGCAGCGCAGATTTGCAGAAAGCCCGATTCTCAGTGCAGGGGAACTGCTGCTCCAGGAACGGGTGGCCGGTGCTGATCCCGGCGTGTTTTCCCCGGAGCTGGAATTCGAGAGCATTTCGGGACGCAAAGTTGACGAGGCCGTTGTGGCCCGCAGGTTCCTGTCGCCCTACTCGTCCGCGCCGGAGGTTCACCTCCTGTCGAACGGGCACTATCATCTGGCGATCACCAGCGCTGGCGGCGGGTTCAGCCGATGGAATGGGCTGGATGTTACGCGGTGGCGCGAGGATCCCACCTGCGATTCCTCGGGCTTTTTCATTTATATACGCGACGTCGATTCCGGCAAAGTGTGGTCCATTGGACACCAGCCCACCCTCCATGCGACCAATGGCTATGAGGCGATTTTCGCACAGGGACGTGCTGAATTTCGCCAGGCCCACTCCGGCCTTTCCATACATACAGAGATCGGCGTTTCCCCGGAGGACGACATCGAGGTCCGCCGTGTCACGATCACGAATCGCTCCGATGTGACGCGCCACGTTGAGTTGACCAGTTATGCCGAGGTGGTGATGGCCTCTGGTGCCTCGGACATGGCCCATCCCGCATTCAGCAATCTATTTGTACAGACAACCTTCGATCCAGAAATCGACACCATCTTCTGCAATCGCCGCCCACGTGCCCACACGGAATCACCACCGTGCATGATCCATCTGGCCGTGGGGCTTGGGGGCGTTCAGGGGGAGGTCTCCTGCGAGACCGATCGTGTCCGCTTCCTGGGGCGCATGGGGTCTCTCGCGCTCCCCACGGCCCTGCAGGGGCGCGCCCGTCCGCTCTCGAACACCACGGGGTCGGTTCTCGACCCCATCGTCTCGCTGCGTCGCACCCTGGAGCTCAAACCCGGCGAAAAGGCATCCGTTCTATACATGCTGGGCATGGCACCCGACCGCCAGACGGCGGAGGACCTGTCACGCCGCTATCAAAGCCCCCGCATGGCCGAACGTGTCTTTGAGTTGGCCTGGACGCACAGCCAGGTTACCATGAGCCAACTGAACACCACGGAGGCGGAGGCCCAGCTCTACGGAGGGCTCGCAAGTGCACTGATCTATGCAAACCCGGCATGTCGCGCAAAGCCCTCCATTCTTCGGAGAAACAAGCTCGGCCAAAGTGCTCTCTGGGCCTATGGAATTTCCGGCGATGCTCCCATCGTCCTCCTTTCCATTTCCGACATCGCCCACCTCGAGATGGTGATTCATTTGGT
Source organism: Candidatus Sumerlaeia bacterium (assembly GCA_020831705.1). Taxonomy (GTDB): domain Bacteria; phylum Sumerlaeota; class Sumerlaeia; order SLMS01; family SLMS01; genus JAFIGB01. The sequence continues at coordinate 7,631 of JAFIGB010000103.1, forward strand.
CAAGGCCCACTCCTACTGGCGCCTCAAGGGACTCTCGGTGGAGCTTATCATCGTGAACAAGGACGTCTCCGCGTATAGACAAACACTCCACGACGCGATTCTTGGCACGATCTCCCTGGGCAGCGGTGGACAGATGATCGACAAGCCCGGGGGAATCTTTCTGCGACGCCATGAACAGATCGCCGACGAGAATCTCGTCCTCCTCCAATCGGTTGCCCGCATTGTCTTCGATGCGGAGGAGGGAAGTTTCTCCGACCTGGTGATGGGATCCACGGCCCCAATCAAGCACGACACAAAGCCCCCCCAGTTCAAACCCAAAAACCGTCCGTCACGGGCCATCCCGGTTCCTCCACGAAAGCTGATTTTCGAGAACGGAACGGGGGGATTCACACCGGACGGTCGTGAGTACGTGATCACCCTTCAGCCGGGCCAGGCGACTCCGATGCCGTGGGTCAATGTAATTGCCAACCCCTTCTTTGGCACGGTGGTTTCCGAAAGCGGGGGCGCCTATACATGGGTTGAGAACGCCCGCGAGTTTCGCCTCACGCCGTGGAACAACGATCCCGTTCAGGACCCGACGGGCGAGGCATTCTATCTCCGCGACGACGAAACCGGCGAGACATGGTCCCCCACTCCCCTGCCCATGAGGGGCGCGACCCCCTACGTCATCAGGCATGGGTTTGGATATACGGTCTTTGAACATACGGAAAATGGAATCACGTCGGAACTCACCATCTATGTCGCCATGGATGCCCCGGTCAAGTTCGCGGTACTCAGGGTCACGAATGTCTCAGACCGCCCCCGGCAGATTTCCGGAACCGCGTATGTCGAGTGGGTACTGGGGGACGTGCGGGGCAAAACACAGATGCACGTGCGCACCGAGATAGACACAAAGACAGGAGTGTTGCTGGCGCAGAATTCCTTCAACACGGAGTTCCCCGGCCGCATCGCCTTCATGGATGCAAACCTTCCTGTTGGCAGCTGCACCGGCGATCGCCGGGAGTTCATCGGGCGCAACGGCAGCCTGAGGCGCCCCGAAGGAATGCGGCACAAAAACTTCACCGGAAAAGTGGGCGCGGGCCTCGATCCCTGTGGCACCCTCATGATCCCGATCACCCTTGAGCCCGGCGAATCGAGGGATATCCGGTTCCACATCGGTGTCGGTCGGAACCTGACGGATGTGCATGATCTGGTCCGGCGATTCCGAGTGCGCGACGCTGCCGCCGCTGTCCTCGATGGAGTACACGAACATTGGAATCGCGTGTTGGGCACAATTGAGATAGAAACCCCCGACCCGGCAGCCGACCTGCTGGCAAACGGATGGCTCCTCTATCAGACGCTGAGCTGTCGCCTCTGGGCGCGCACGGGTTACTTTCAGTCGGGAGGCGCCTACGGATTTCGCGATCAACTGCAGGATTCCATGGCTCTCGTCCACGCCGAACCGGCACTCGTGCGCGCACATCTGCTCCGGGCAGCCGCCAAGCAATTCACCCAGGGGGACGTGCTCCACTGGTGGCATCCGCCGGTGGGAAGAGGAGTACGAACGCATTTCAGCGACGACTATCTCTGGCTTCCCTACGTTGCCTGTCACTACGTCACCGCGAGCGGTGACACGTCGGTGCTCGATGAGATCGTTCCGTTCATTGAGGGGCGTCCTGTAAAGCCCGAGGAGGACGCCTACTTCGACCTTCCAGCGCGATCCGACGAATCCGCCCCGCTCTATCAGCATTGTGTTCTTGCTATCGAGAACGGCCTCCGCACAGGGAGAAACGGCCTCCCCCTTATGGGTGGTGGAGACTGGAACGACGGTATGAACCGTGTCGGCGAGCAGGGCAGCGGCGAAAGCGTATGGCTGGCCTTCTTTCTATTTTCCGTCCTTCGTGAATTCGCCGACCTGGCGGATAGACGCGGCGACCCCCAGTTCGCAACCCGCTGTCGCGATCATGCCACGGCACTTCAGGGAAATATCGAAAAGAATGCCTGGGATGGGAATTGGTATCTCCGCGCCTTTTACGACTGCGGCGAGCCCCTCGGCTCCCACGCAAATCTGGAGTGCCAGATCGACTCCCTTTCCCAGAGCTGGGCCGTCATCAGCGGCGCCGCCGATCCGCAACGCATCGGGAGCGCCATGCAAGCCGTTGACGAACACCTTGTCATGCGCGACGCAAAACTCATCCGCCTCTTCCGCCCGGCCTTCGACAAGTCCGAACTCGATCCCGGCTATATCAAGGGATATATTCCCGGGGTGCGGGAAAATGGCGGGCAATATACACACGCTGCCATTTGGGTCATCATGGCCCTCGCCTTGATGGGCGACCACGAACGCGCCTGGGAACTCCTCGCCATGTTGAACCCGGTCAACCATACGTCCACCAGGGACGATGTGGCTGTCTATCAGACGGAACCCTACGTTGTGGCTGCGGATGTTTACGCCGTCGCCCCACACACAGGTCGCGGCGGCTGGACTTGGTACACGGGATCAGCCTCCTGGATGTACCGACTCATCATCGAAACCCTGCTCGGCATCAGGAAGGAGGGTGATACACTTCACCTCACCCCCCGGCTGCCAAAGACCTGGGAATCGATCACCATCCGATATAGATTCCAGAGTGCCACCTATCGCATTGAAATCAGGAAACTCGCCAACGAAGGCCCTCCCGTCCTGAGCCTCAATGGCAATCTCCTGGCGGGTGTCATCCTGCCACTCGATGGTGCGGAACAGGTCCACGAGGTGCTGCTCGAAATTTGACCGCGTGCCCGGCCTGGGCGCAAGATTCTCTGTGAAGACCTTATGCAAAGCTGGAGGCGCTTGACCTCCTCCGGTGGTGATGCAAAGGCTTCACCCCGGAGGTAACACCATGAAAATTCGCGACAGTGGCATGCCGCCGGAGGAAATGTGGTCGGGATTTTTCAGTCCCGGGGAAACACTCCGTCGCCTGGGTCTATCCGAAATAACCGGGGATGTTGTCGACATTGGCTGTGGCTACGGAACCTTCTCGATCCTGGCAGCCCGCCTCGTCCGGGGGAAGGTGTATGCGCTCGACATCGAACAGGAGATGATAGACGCCGTAAAGCGCAAGGCCACGGAACAGACGATTCAAAACCTCGAGCCCATCAGATGTGATTTCATGACCGCGGGGAGCCTTATTCCCGATGCCTCCGTCGACGCCGTGCTCCTCTTCAACATCCTGCACACTGAGGATCCCGTGTCCCTCCTCCGTGAAGCCCATCGTATACTGAGGACGGGAGGGATGACCCTCGTTACCCATTGGAGCACTGACAAACAAACACCGCGCGGGCCGTCGCTGGAGATTCGTCCCACGGCGGAGCAGTGCGCAGCATGGGCGCAGGAGGCCGGCCTCACCCCCTCCCTCGGCCCCATCGACCTTCCCCCCCACCACTACGGGTTGGCCTTCACAAAGCAGGACAAACCGTGAAGCAGGGCCTCTGGACCTATACAGCCGGTGCTGTCGAAGCGGGCATGGTTTTCCTGTACCGCATTACTCAGCTTCCCACGGGAAGGTTAAACAACTTTGCGGCATTTTTCCACATGATCTTTTCGAGGCTTTCCGGTGACAGGCCCAGCCCCTTCATAAAGCGGATATACGATGGCATTTCGCAAATCGGCCAGTCGGTCCCATACAACAGATAATCAGGCTCGCCTGCGTACATGATCATCTGCCTCACCTGGTCCAGCATGTATTCCTCGAATTTTTCCTGGAACGAGCCCAGCACCAACCCGGAGACGTCCGCATAGACATTTGCATTCTTATAGACAACCTCCATGCAGTCGCGAATCCAGGGGTTGCCGATGTGGCAGATCACCAGCTTCACCCCCGGATGATCCACGGCCACGTCATCAATGTGCAGCGGATGGGAAAAGCGCACCTTGCCGGTGGGTGTGTAGGTGTCGCCACTGTGGATCATCACGGGGACGTTGAATTCCTCGGCCAGATCGTAGACCAGGCGCAGGCGGCTGTCGTTCGGATAGAAGGGCTCATAGCCGGGGTATAGCTTGAGTCCCTTGACAAGCCCCTCCTTGAGGTACTCGTGGAGCTCCATGAGGTCGTGCAGCTTGTAATTCAGATAGCTGATACCGGCCACAACGCCGATATTCTCACGATGACGCGTCGCCTCGATCACCGTGCGGGTCGAGGGGCGGTGCTCGGTGACCTTGTAACTGGTCAGCACAAGGGAATAAGAAACGCCATTCTTCTCCATTTCTTCCTGGAGATTGTCGAGACAGTCGTTCACCGATCGAACGCGCTCTTCGTGGTAGTTGTTGAGGTGTGTATGGCAATCAATAATCAAGGGTCGAATCCTTTCTCCCTAATTTGAGCCATAATGGGCGAAGACCGCCGATCTGTCAAGTGCCGAACCGGTCGCTGGAACGAACAGGATCACCCGCCATTTCGGTATCCGTTCGCGGGTTAACCGTGCTGTATAACTCAGTGTATTAGCCAGAGATCCCCAGATAGCTTGCTATAGACAATCCACTGTGACCACTCCTCATCAGTGACGACAATGGAGGATGAATCCAGAGTGGACGGCGAGATGCCGAACGGCTGCAGGAACGTGAATCCCGAACCCGACGTTCCCTCCCTGTAACTCGGGACGCTTTCGTTGGTGTCCACCTGCCATGCGGCCCAGTACGTTCCGGCGGGCAGAGTCAGTGTGGCAGGTGTACCCTGGTTGATGGGTACGACAAGAACATCCTCGTCGGCGGTGTTTGTCACCTGGCCCGACTCCCAAAGGAGATTCTTCGGATTCGCGTTATCATAAAGTGCCAGGCGGACGTTTCCCACTGCCGCATGGCTGTAAAAACGCATGTCTTCCACCACGCCGGCCTCCGGCATGGTGAACCGTGTGGCTTTGAGGTGACCACGTTGGCCTTCGTCCAGCCCCACCTTGATCACCCGCCCGGGATAGTTCAATGTACCAAAATAAGCATGCCCGTTATCGACGTCGATCACGGAGGAACGGAGAGAGACATCATCACCGAGGTTGATGGCATCAACACGGGTGGGAGGATTGTTCCCGCTGCCCAGAGCCACCTTTAACAACTGTCCTGAGCTGAATGATGTAAAGTACGCATACCCATTCATGGGGTCGATCACGGCAGAGCTGAGATTTCTCCCTTCATTGCCGAGGTTGACAGCGCTCACTCGAGTTGGGGGATTATCATCCTCACCGAGAGCAACTTTCACCACACGTCCGGGAATGGTTTGAGTGCCAAAGTACGCATACCCATTCATGGGGTCGATCACGGCGGAGTAGAGATTTCTTTCATCCGTGTTAAGGGTGACAGAGCCCACACGAGTTGGGGGATTATCGCCCTCGCCCAACGCCACCTTTACCACACGACCGTCAGTGACCCCTGCGCCGAAGTACGCATAGCCATTCGCAGGATCGATCACGGCGGAGTAAAGACTTGATTCACCCGTATTGAGGGTAACGGAGCCAACCCGTGTGGGGGGGTCATCGCCCTCGCCCAACGCCACCTTTATCACACGACCTGGAGCGATCCCTGTTCCGAAGTATGCATATCCATACAGGGGGTCTATCACGGCGCTCCTGGGAATATTTTCGCCCGTGTTGAGGGTGGCGGCACCGATGCGGGTGGGAGGATTATCGTCCTCACCCAGCGCCACCTTCACCACACGTCCTGGCGAGGTATTGGTCCCAAAGTATGCATACCCGTTGGCAGGATCAATCACTGCGGAGATGAGATCATTCTCCCCGTTGTCGAGAGTGACGGTACCGATGCGTTCAGGGGGATTGCCTCCGCTACCCAGTGCCACCTTCACCACACGCCCCGGCCGGGTATTGGTTCCAAAGTACGCATACCCGTTGGTGGTATCGATCACGGCTGGTGTGATGCCGCCCTCTCCGGGGTTGAAGGTGGCGGCGCCAATGCGGGTGGGTGAGTTGCTCCAGTCTCCCAGTGCGACCTTTGCCACTTGCGGGGAGTTAACACCTGTCACGAAGTATCCATAACCATTGGAAGCGTCGATGACGCCTGATAAAAAACTGTTCATATTCTCGGTGATGGAGAAACCACCGATTCGTGCGGGGGGGTTATCGCCTTCGCCTAATGAAATCACCACGATTTTTCGGTTCGGGAAACGTGTCCCGAAATAAGCAATTCCGGCAGCGGTATCGATCACGGCTGTTGATAAATTGCGTTCATTAGATTCAAGGGAAACGGCACCAATTCGTGTGGGGGGATTATCGCCTTCACCCAACGCGATTTTCACCACACGACCTTGGGAGATACCCGTTCCCAAATAGGCAAATCCATTGGCGATGTCAATTACGGCGGAATCAATTTGGTCCTCTCCCTCTTCGAGGGTAACAGCTCCAATGCGTGTGGGGAGATGATCATCCTCGCCCAATGCGACCTTCACAACCCGCCCTGGATGCCCTGTGGGGGTGGTGGTCCCAAAATATGCATATCCGGCAACAGGATCGATATTGGCGGTGACAATACTGTTCTCACCTTCGTTGAGGGCAATGGCACCAATACGGGTGGGGAGGCTATCGCCCTCACCCAACGCCACCTTCACCACTCGCCCCGGGAAGGTAACGG
>JAFIGB010000109.1 GCA_020831705.1 Candidatus Sumerlaeia bacterium
ACCTTTCGCGTCCGTGGCGATGTTGTCGATATCTATCCTGCCTACGAGGACAAGCGCGCCCTGCGCATTGAATTTTTCGATGATGAAATCGAGCAACTCATCGAGATTGATCCCCTCACCGGCCAGAAAATCCGCAAGCTGCGCCGCGCGGCTGTCTATCCAACCAGCGTCTACGCCACCAGCCGTGACAAGCTCAAGCTGGCCATCGCCCGCATTCAGGACGAGCTTGGTGATCGCCTCGTCGACATGGAAAACGCCGGGAAGTACCAGGAACTCAACCGCCTGAAAAAACGCACCGAATATGACATTGAACTCATGCGCGAGATGGGATCCTGCCCGGGTATTGAAAACTATTCGCGCCACATCGCCGGACGCGAGGCAGGGGATCCCCCCTACACCCTCATCGACTACTTCCCCAGGGATTTTCTCCTCTTTATCGATGAGTCCCACATTTCCATTCCCCAGGTCCGGGCCATGTATAGCGGCGACCGGAGCCGCAAAACAACTCTGGTGGAGCACGGATTTCGACTCCCATCGGCCCTCGATAACAGGCCCCTCCAGTTCCCTGAATTCGAGGAGAAGCTCAATCAGGTCATCTTCGTGAGTGCCACGCCGGAGCAATACGAGCTGGAAAAATCCGGTGGTGCTGTTGTGGAGCAAATCATTCGTCCCACCGGACTTCTGGACCCCGTCATCCTTGTGCGCCCCGTTGAAAGCCAGGTTCAGGATCTTCTGGAGGAAATTCGCCTTCGCATGGCCCGCAACGAGCGGGTGTTGGTGACCACCCTGACCAAGCGCTTTTCCGAGGAACTGACTGAATACTACAACGAACTCGGCATCAAGGTGCGCTATATGCACTCCGACGTGGATGTGCTGGAGCGGGTGCAGATCATCAAGGAACTGCGCGAGGGGAAATTCGACGTCCTCATCGGCATCAACCTCCTCCGCGAAGGGTTGGATATTCCGGAATGCTCCCTGGTTGCGATTCTCGATGCCGACAAGGAGGGCTTCCTCCGTTCCGCGCGGTCGCTCATCCAGACCGTCGGACGCGCCGCACGCAACGTGGACGGCACCGTCATCATGTACGCCGACACCATCACCAAGTCGATGAAACACTGTATAGAGGAGACCGACCGCCGCCGTGCCATCCAGGCCACCCACAACGAGGAGAACGGCATCACCCCCGCCACCATTCGCAAGCGCGTCGCCACCATCATTGAGATTAGCTACGAGGTGGAGGATCTCACCGCCGACCTGGCCGTGGCCGAGGATGGCGAGGAATACCTCAGCCGCTCCCAACTGCAAAAGCGCCTGGAAAAACTCCGTCACGAAATGAAGGAAGCAGCACGATCCCTCGAATTCGAACGAGCCGCGGAACTTCGCGACAAGATGAAGAAGCTCGAGGAGAAGGTACTGTCCTTATAGACCGGAAAATGAAGCACAAGCCCCCCTCACTTCCGCATATACGTCGACTGGAACTTGACCACAACCGGCAATAAATCCACGGGAATTCTTGCCTTTGTATTTGCGGCAATCAATGGGGGGACGCCCCCAAAGTAGGCCTCCGCAATTGCTCCCGCCATGGACGCCTGGGTATCCGTATCGCCCCCCAAGGAGACTGCGTTGCGCACCGCATTCTCGAAATCACCAGCTTCCAGAAAACTGATGATGGCCTCCGGAACGGAACCCTGGCAGGAAACATCGAATTTGTAATCAGGGCGGATTTCATCCACACTGCGATGGAGATCATATCCGAAGCGGTTCGAAATTTCCTTTCGGATATCCTCCTTCGTTGCCTTCATCCGCGCCATATAGACAGCAAGAGCCACGGCCTGCGCCCCCTTGATTCCCTCGGGATGATTGTGGGATATTTCCGCCGAACGCGCGGCCTCCCGCAGCACATCCTCCTCGGAATCAAAAGCCCATCCCACCGGGCTGACCCGCATCGCCGATCCATTCCCCCAGCTGTTGTACGGTTTTGGGTTATCCCCCATCAGCCATTCAACAAACGTCCCTCCATACCCGGCATCGGGATGGCGTCGGCCCACCTCGCGAATGGCCCGCAAATAATCCCCATCCGTCAAGACCGCCTCCGCCACGGCCACCGTCAGCACCGAGTCATCCGTCACCCGGGACGACGATTCAAAAAGTGGGAAGTCCTTCGTCTTGATTCCCAAAATCTCATACACCGACCCAATCACATCTCCTGCAATGGCTCCGAGCATACCTGTGTCCCTCTTAAATGGGATGTAATACATCAAGTTCCAGCGACCGGGATAATGATGATCCAGTCGCCCCGGAAAGTCAACCCCTCCACGGGAAATAATGATCAGGAATTTCTAATGGACGACAAGAAGATCCGAGCGCCCCATGCCCGACCCAAATATGGTGGTGGATGTCGATTTTGACCAGTCCGTGCTGATCGTATGATGCCGGTTATGGCGCGCCGCGGCGGTGAAACTGGCCGGACCAAACCGATCCGCCCGCACGACGATGATGCATTCGGCGCTTTCGCCGGGAGCAAGGTCTCCAAGGGCAGGATTGACGAGGATATTCGTGCGAACAAGCCCCCCGGTCAGTCCAAGGTCAAGCACCACATTCCGCGCCATGATGGTATCCCGGTTGGTCACCCTGATGAAAAGGGGGTAAAGCCTGCCAAGGGGCATTTCCTGGGGAAGGTTGTTCATTTCCAGCTGCAGCGCCGCACCTTCCACGCTATACACGACATCAACGGGGGAGGAGTCAATCCACCCACGCAGGTCGTCGGGAAGCTGGGGTAATTCCACATCCAGAAAATCACCCACATGGGAGGTGAAGGAGACCAATGGGTAAACCTCCCCGCCATTGGGTTCATAACCTTGGTCAAAGCCAACCTGCAGAGTTCCATTCTTCCCAAACCGACCGATGATCGCCAGCCGTGAAGTACGCGGATCGTCGGGTCCATGAAGGCTAAACTTATAGACAGCCTCGGCCGTGGATTCCATTTCCTCGAGGGCGGTAAAGATCATTGTGGCGTGGTGATCGTCCCTTGGATGGATCAGCCCGGAATTCACGAGGCGCTTTTCGAAGGGTGTGTTTCGAAGGTTGTGTGGATATACAACCTGCCTGATATGACCACTTCCAGTGATGATGGATTCAGGACCCGCCTCAAGGATATTGAGTTCCACGCGAACATCCGGGTGCAGATTCATCGTCCCCCGGTTTTCCACGGGAATCGCCAGAACCTCCACGATGTTGGGAATAACCGGTTCCTTGGGCAGAAAGTAAATTTCCCCCTCATTCAGCAGGAGCAGCTGTGGATCCTCGATGGTGTTGTTGATATTTGACAGGCTTCTTGAGACGCCGGAAAATGTCATGCGACCCGTGGCATGGTTGTGGATTTTCGAGGATTCGCCTTCTACATCAACCCTTGGGCGAAGGCCGCTCCCAAAGGGCGCGACGGAATCAACGATTGTCAGGTTCCCCTTGTTTTCAAGACTCCCACCGCGAAGGATAAAACGTGAGGTATCCATGCGGCCACCCTCGGGGATGACCAGCTCGCCACCACCAAAGAGAGCAACCTGCTCCCCGCTCAGGGATTCCTTAATTTCGAGAACCGATCCCCCGGGAACACGTATATCCATCTGGTTGTAACTGTTGCTCAGATAATAAAGATTTTCAATACGGGCAAAGGGGCTTTCCACCAGAATACGACCCCCCTCCATCGTCAAATTGGCATGGTGAAGGATTGTTTCCTCCTCCCCGGTTAGGACAATCGCGCTCTCCCTGAAGGTCAGCTCGGCACTTCTCGATGTCGGTCCCTGCAGTTCCCCAATAATGAAATCCGTAAATCCAAAGGACATGGATATATCCCAGTTTCCGCGCATATAAAGCCCCCCGGAGGAACTCATCTCACTCAACCGCAACACCCTCTTTCTTGCCCGCTTCAACTTCCCAAGGATATTCAATGTTCCTTCGTTGACGATGCGCCCAAGATTGATGTCACCGTTAAAAAACTCATACAGGTCCTCCACAAGGTCCACTTCTGCCCCCTCGCGCACCCGAAGCCATGTGGATCTGGAGGCGGACGTCTGTGTCTGCATCATCAGCCTGGCCTTTCCGTGTATATCCAGATTCATCTGCCGCCAAACTCTCGCGGCAAACCCGTGAAGATGGGCACCCTCCGCAATAACCAGGTGTCCGGGAAGGTTCCGTTCAAAGACTCCTGCCGTGCCCTGCAATGGCCCAAGAACGGCTGACTCATGAACAACCATGTCGGAAAACAGATTGAGAACACTTCGCCCATCCAAAGACAACTTACCGACATTCCCCCCCCGGTGGACATCCATATTAGTCCCAACCAATTCCAGTATCCCCTCCATTCCATCAATGGCGGGATATACAATGGCCTTCGCGTTTTCAATCCTCAAAACCGCGCCGGAAGCCAGGTCAATCGTCGCTGTGGAATCGAGGGGGCTTGTCAGCAACGGCCCCCAGGTTCCAATGTCAGGACGGGCGTGCATGTTTATTCCGGACCCCTCCCGCACTTCCAGCGAACCGGCGTATAGACGCAGCGAAAAATTCTCCATAACCACCGGATTGGCAGTCTCCGTGTCCACCACCAGGCTTCCCCGCAACTGCATAAACCGCATCAACCCCACCGGTTGCGATGGGTCCGTCCTCCAGATCGCACCATCCCTCAGCATCAACGTCCCGGACTCATTGACGATCACAAATTCCGGCCCGAGGAAAAGAGTCTCCCCGCCCTCCTGCTCCAGCGTCCCCGAAATCACCAATTCCCTTCTTTCAACCACCAGCCCGGGCATTCCACCCCCGATTCGGGGCCTGAACAAAACATGGCCGGATTCCGCCACCTTAAATCCATTCAGCAACCGCCCTCCGGAAACCACCGACCCCTGCGACTCCACGATGATCCGTGTCAACGGGTCCGACAACACCTCCGCCCCCTCCAGCACCCCATTGCTCATCTCCAGCCGTACCAGTCCGGAAATCGTGGTCCCGCCCGGAGAAGCCACGATCCTTGACGTCGCCTCCTCCATCAGCAGCACCGTCGGGACCGCGGAGGTAATCCGGGCAAACCGAACCGTCCCATCGATACGGATCGTTACCGACTCCTCCCCAAAAACCTCAATCTCCGCCCCATCCACGGGCACCATGCCTCCGGACCAATTGGACCCATCGGACCAATCCCCGGACCCCCCAATCCACTCCACCGGACTGGCCAATCCATCATTCCCGTGAGCAAAAGCAAGCCCTGCCACGAGGCAAAGCAGCGCAATATTCCACCGAACCATCGAACCCACCCCTTCCAAAGATCCATGCCCCATCAGGTTTGGGGAGGCCATTCGAACCATCATCCTTGGAGAAAATGTTTCACCCTCATCCTTTCCGGTAAAGGCTAATCTCCCCCAAAAAAATCCGAGCCCCTCGGACCGATTTCCCATTGACCTAGCCCGGGCTCCCCAACACTCTGTTCATCCTCCCGGGCGGGAGTAGCTCAGTTGGTAGAGCTTCAGCCTTCCAAGCTGAATGTCGCGAGTTCGAGTCTCGTCTCCCGCTCCACTTTCCTTCTGTCAGGTCTTCACTCATAGGTAACGCTTTCCCCCGGGCAATGGGTTCCCATTCCGCTATTTCATGGTAAATTGGGTTGCCGACCGGTCCTGATTGGCATCGACTTTTGCCCATCGGTGGTTTGTCGTGCCGACTGGTGACCTTGTTTTTTAATTATATCGTGGAGGCGCCGTCGCCATTGTTAAGTGTTGTCATCCCTGCGTATAATCGGCTGGATACCCTTTCCTGCACCCTGGCGGTGTTGAGGCGTGCCCTTGATCGTTGGGGCGGGGCGGCGGAGATTGTAATCGTCGACGATGGTTCGGCGGATCCTTTGGAGCCACGTCTTGAAGGTTTTGATGACCTCCCCATCCGATGGATCAGGCAGGAAAATCAGGGGTCGGCGGTGGCGAAGCATGTGGGGATCATGGCCGCTCGGGGCATGTATATCCAGGTGCTGGACTCGGATGACCTCGTTGATCCCGACAAGTTTGCTATACAGGTGCCTGCCCTGGAGACCACGGGGGATGATCTTGTCTACAGCGACCAGGGCATTGCTCCCTTAACGGCGGATTGGCAGGGGGAGGTTGCTCCGAAGGACAGGTGGCAATGCCGGGAGGTGACGGATTCCGTCGAACTGTTTTTTCAGGTTCAGCCCGGTCCGCACAATCCCTTGTATCGCGCTTCCTATCTGCAGGGGCATCTCGGGAACCCGCTCATCCCCCCGCATCCCTATTTTGGCCCGGCGGGGGATATCTGGATCTATTACAATCTGGTGCTTCATCCGGTCCGGTTTCACAAGACACCGGGTCATCTGGCAATCTGGGGCGAGTCGAAAACCGAGCGGGTGACAAATCACTGGGAACGCCTCGGCTTTTCCTCGACATTGCTCATGGAAAGTTTTGTAGCCAGATGCCCCGCCACGCCGGAAACGGAACGGGCACGCACGGCCCTGGCGGAAGTCGCCTTCCAGGGCTGGCGGACGCTTCCCAGCGGGATGCCCGCGCTATACACCGAACGCCGCCTGACGGTCTTTCACAAACTCCCCAGGCCACCCCTTGAGCGACTGGGGGGGAAGTGGTTTCGCCGCATCGCCGCAGTGCTTGGCCCCGTTCATGCCGCAAACCTCCTGCGAAAAAGCCAGCGACCGGATTACGACAGCATTCGAACGATTGAGCGGGAGGAACTCGACAATCTGCTCAGGCGCCAGGCACCCTGACCCCACTTTTCCCCCTGGATGCACAGCTCTTCAAAAATCAAAAAAGCGGCGCCATTTCAGGCCCTGCAATTTTATAGCCTCGGAAACTAATCGATCAATTCCGTCTAAGTTCTGATCTCTGCCCTCATGGGGGAGGCCGGCGCCGAATTGTAACCACCTTTCAGATTTTGAGTGGGCCGACCCCATTCTGGTTGCCCGGGCCCCAGAAATGATTATTGTGCACAATCATCAGTTCGAGAGGTGGCACAGCCAACTTCTCGGCAGTCAGATCGAGAAAAGGATCTCCGAAATGCCATCTCCAGCATGCTCAGTGTCTTCCATGTTGAGTGCCGCCAAGGCTTGCAAGATCATCCGCCTCCTGCCCTGTGCGCTCATGGGGGTGGTTATTATCCTTCATGGAGGGACCCTCCACGGGGCTGATGTTAATCTGGTGGTCAACGGCAGCTTCGAGGCCAACCCGATCCCCAATGATCCCTTCGTTGGGAATTTCACCCAGCCCGATTATGCTGACGGGTGGCTGGCCTCCGATTTTGTCGGGCTGAATACCGTGGGAGGTGCCTTCAATGGTGCTGCCGTAATTCCCCATGGTGAGCAGGTTTTGTGGATTCAGCAGGAGAGCAGTATTTCGCAGGTGATCTCAGGCACGGAATCAGGTGAATCATATACCCTGCGATTTTCTGTCAATGCCCGCCCTGCCCCATTTCAAGCTCCCTTATATACGGTAAGTTTTGGGGGAACGGAACTCATTGCCCAAACGGAGGTCATCGCGGGGAGCTTTCAACAGGTCGCCCTGGACTTTGTGGCACCGGATGGCGCCGATCACGTCCTTGAATTTCGCGGTTATGTTTCCGCTCCCGGGAATGACTCCACTTTCCTCATCGATGCGGTGTCGATTGTTCAAGCAGGCGAGGCCGATCCCTTCGCGCCCGTGGAAAATTATATTGTGAACGGGAGCTTTGAGGCCAACCCGGTTCCAAATGAACCCGGTATTGGAAACTTCACGCAACCCGATTACGCCGATGGGTGGGTGACACGGGGGTCGGTGGGCCTCAATACTCGCAATGGTGCCTTCAACTCAGGTGCGCGTATTCCTCACGGCGAGCAGGTACTTTGGATCCAGCAAGACAGCGACATTACCCAGAAAGTCACGGGGCTTGTTCCTTCAAACAGCTATACACTTCATTATCGTATCAACGCCAGGCCTGCCCCCTTTCAGACACCGATTCACCGGGTAACCCTTGGGGAACTCGAACTTGTTCCACCAACACCCGTGGAGGCCGGGCAATACCAGACTGTATCCGTGGACTTTGTCGCTCCTGATGGCGACGGGGAACTGGCCCTTGTCTTTTCAGGGCAGATACCCAATCCCGGGGAGGATCCCACGTTTCTCATTGATGCGGTTGCCATCGTGGACCAGGGACGTCCCGATCCGTTCGGACCTCCCTCGCAAACCTGGCCGGTCACACCGGTTGAAGTTGTCAATATGGGCCCAGGATCCACCCTTGTGGAAACGCGGTCTGTTCCCTTTGTGACGCGCAATCAACCAAGGAGCGGTCCGGCAGATCCCATCCGAATCGAAAGCAGTGCGGAGGTGATGCTCCTCCTCGGGATGGTCAATTTCGCATGGGATGTGGGTCTGGCCCACTGGGGTGAACAACCCGAGCTTTGGGAGGACCGCATCGATCAGGTTCACATTGGCGTGAACATCGGCGAGGTCGAGGTGCATTATGCAGACGGCGATATAGACACGATCCCCATGACCATCGGCTCCACCGCCTGGTTCGTGACCCAATGGGCAAATGGTCCAAGTCACATGGGAATAGACACGGTTCGCGAGCCCTTTGCTTCACGGCCTGAATTGATGGAAATCTATCAGGAGGCGATTCAATTGCATGAACACCACGAACCAGCCTCCACGGAAACCGCCCATCACCACTTTTATCTGGCCGTCTCCCCAAAACCGAAGGTGGTGGATCGCCTGATCATCCAAAGCAATGATGGCAAGCGCGGCCAGGCGCTCATTTCGGGGGTTACCCTTGTTGGTGGTGACGAGACAAGCCCCCATCTTGAAAGAATTGGCGACCGGCGCATCAACCCCGATGATATTTTGCCGGCATTTTCCCTTTCTGCCATGCCTGACCTCGCACCGGCCCGCGAGGCCCTTGCCAGAAACCTCTATACATCGATGGATGACCTGCCGCGTGAGGTGGATCCATTAAGTTTCCCGGAGGATATTCAGGCGGCAACGCTTCGCTTTCATGGCGACCAGGACCCCGGAACACCTGATATTGCCGGCATGCTGAACAACATCTGGGTCGCCAATATCATCAATATCCATGAGAAGTTTGATCCCGTGTCCGGCGCCTACATCGAATCAGGAGAAAACATGCCATGGTATGGCGGATACAATGGCATTGGAACCTGGGAGGAGCTTGGTATATACGGGACTTCCTACACCAGGACAAGTGACCACTACGCCTCCCTCGCCCTCCGTGTGCTGAGGGACCAGCAACGCATCACAAGTTATGTGGACCACGTGGACAAGTGGCTGCATTTTTACAGGCCCAATCATGACCCCGAACAGGGGCCACCGAATGACCAACTGGATGTTGCGCGTTATCCCGCCGATGCACCTCCCCACTGGGGATTTGTCCTGGAAGTACCGCTTGTCAAGCCATGGGCGATGAATGAAATTCCCGGAACAGAGGAAATGGATGGACACGCCTCGGTGATGATCGGTCGGTGGTGGGCCTGGCGTCTGATGGGATCACCCACCGACGACTGGCTCATGGAACCAAGGGCACACCGTTTTGGCAACTCACGCTATGATGACACCGTCAATGCGGCCAATTTTATTTGCTGGCTTATGGAACATACGGGACGCGACGTGATCTTTAGCGAGGGGGAATCCACCGCTTGGGGTGGTGGCCCAGAGGGAACTCCCGGCACCAACGTCTTCCCTGGCTGGCCCCGGGAGTCAGACCCAGACATCCTTCGGCAACATTACTCCAATGCAGATGTTTTTTATCAGACCTACCCCACCTTTGCATCCTATATCGCCCTCCGCCTCAGTTCGGAAAAGGCCGAAGCGGTGGGTGATACCGAGCATTTTGAAAAGTGGAACTCCCATGCGGACCGGATCTATCACGCCATGCTGGCGGAACTGGCCATCGGGAACCCCGGCGAGGAAGTTTGGAAGGTTGCCTTCCATTCGGTTTTCCCCAGCTTCAACGAGGCACTTGTTCAGACATTCCTCTCGACCTATCGCGAGGGCTACCATGCAGCCGACTGGGATCCGGCCCTGCGCGCCATCACAAGGCGGACCCTCGACGAACGCCTCCAACGCCCAAACAGTGGAAGGGCCGTTATTGGCATGGGATACGGTCAGGGATGGATGCTCCATGCCGCCCTCGCCTTCGACGAAATGGATGCCGTCGACCAGCTGATTACCGATCTTGCCATCTATACATACGACAAGAACATGGACTATCAAGATCCCACCCGGGATATTGACTGGCGAGATCTCCAGTGGATCATTCCCGAGGGCACCAATATTCTTCCCGATGGCTCATGGTATCGCATCAGCGACCTCGGTAATGGTGCCAACCAGGGACCGTCCATGCAGGCAATTCTCTATTCTGCCGGTGTCGATGACTCACAGCCGGATCGAATCCGCCTAATCCCCCGTATAGCTGGTTCCATGAATCGCATGGAGCTTCATGATCTTCAGACCGTGGTGGCATCAGAGGATGGCGGAACCGCCGTTGCGCTGGTTACCTATGATTACCGTCCGGGGAAATATTTCCTGATGTCCAGCTCCCTTCCCCTGCCCGGCTTATCCGTTCGTCTTGGCCCCTTCGCCAATGAGGCCGAAGCCACAGGCGCCATCCGCAATGGGCTTCCCATCGGGGCGACGACGCGTGTTGAGGCTTCGGGAACATGGCAGGGCGGCACCGCGTGGTGGGTGTGGGCTGAAAAAATGGACGGCGCCAGCAGTCTGATTCTGGAGCTCCCTGATTTCCACCCTTCAGACCTCCCCCGGAAAAGTGACATCTGGGTTCTCGGCGGGAATTGATTCACCGCATCAGCTGGCAAGACCACCAGCATCCAAAAGCCCGGCAAATGCGCCAGCGCCATGGGCTTTGCCTTCCCTGTTGCCATGGGGGAGGGGGCGTGGTTGGCTCTTGCCCCTGTTTGGGGCAGGTGGGCTTCCCATCCGCCGATTTATACGAGGAATGGCGCGTCAATGAGTTCAACCTTCGGAACCCTCTTTCGGATCAGCACCTTTGGTGAAAGCCATGGGGGAGCGGTGGGCGTGGTGGTGGATGGATGTCCGCCGCGACTGGAAATTTCTGTGGAGGAAATCCAGGCTGAACTCGACCGGCGGCGTCCGGGCCAGTCCCAGATCACCACGGCACGGGCCGAGCCCGACACGGCGGAGATCCTCTCCGGCGTGTTTGAGGGGCGCACCCTCGGCACCCCCATCGCCATTGTTGTCCGCAACAAGGACGCCCGTGGGAGCGATTATGAACCGTTCAAGGACAAGTATCGTCCCTCCCACGCCGACTTTACCTACGATGCCAAGTATGGGATTCGCAACTGGCGCGGCGGAGGGCGGTCATCGGCCCGGGAAACAATTGGCCGTGTTGCCGCAGGGGCCATTGCCCGCAAGCTCCTCGCCAAGCATTTCGGCACGGAAATTCTCTCCTGGGTATCCCGGGTGGCTGATATTTCCGCTCCCCAGCCCGACCCGTTGAAGGTTTCCCGCGAGGAGATCGAGGCCAATATCGTGCGCTGTCACGATGCGGCTACTGCCGAGCGCATGATTGATCTGATCAAGAGTATAAAGTCCAAGGGGGACTCGGTGGGCGGGACGGTGGACATCGTGGCCCGTAATCTCCCCACGGGACTGGGCGAGCCGGTCTTCGACAAGCTGGAGGCCGATCTGGCCAAGGCCATGATGTCGCTCCCGGCAAGCAAGTCCTTCGAGGTGGGTAGCGGCCTGGAAGGCACCTACCTGAAGGGGAGTGAGCACAACGATCTTTACTACAACACGGGCGAGCGCATCGGCACCCGGACGAATCGGTCGGGGGGAATTCAGGGGGGCATTTCCAACAGCGAACCGATCACCATGCGGGTGGGCTTCAAGCCGGTGGCGACGATCCTCATGCCCCAGCAGACGGTGAATCAGGCAGGGGAGGAAGTCGAGCTCATGCCCCGTGGCCGCCATGATCCCTGTGTCCTTCCCCGGGCGGTGCCGATGGTGGAGGCGATGACGGCTCTTGTCCTGGCGGATCATTTCCTGCGCCAGCAGGCAATGACCCATGGTGCCATCGACTGAAATCCCGCTCTCTGACCGGGGAACGCTTTACCTGAAGCGGATTATGGGAAAGGCGGCATGCAAAGGCGACTGGTGGTGTGCGATGCTTTGCACAAAGGTGGAAAATCCCTTTGCCGACCACCGCGGCGTTCGGGTTGAATCACCCCGGATTTTGTGAGTACGCCCCCCGGAGTTTCCCCATGACCCTCGACAGTAGAAGAGCCGGAGTTCTTCTCCACCCAACATCCCTTCCCGGTCGTTTTGGTATTGGCGACCTTGGCCCCGAATGCCGCCGTTTCCTGGACTGGATGCGCGATGCGGGCCTTGGGATCTGGCAGGTCCTTCCCCTTGGGCCAACGGGTTATGGCGACTCCCCCTATCAATGCTTCTCGGCTTTTGCCGGAAACCCCCTACTTGTCAGCCCCGAGGAACTTGTTGCCGATGGGTTGCTTTACGAGGCGGATCTTCACTCCCCCCATTTTCCCGCCGAGCGTGTGGATTACGGGCCGGTGATCGAGTGGAAGACCCATCTTCTCCGCCTTGTTTTTTCCCGGTTTCAAAAGGGCGGTGCCCCTTCTCTTCACAAGGAATTCGAAGCCTTCAAGAAGCGCCCGGATGTGAAGGTCTGGCTCAATGACTATGCACTTTTTCGGGTGTGCAAGGACTTGCACAACGGCGATTCCTGGGACCAGTGGGAGACCTCATTGAGAACCCGGAACCCGAAGGCACTGACCAAGCTAAAGCGCCAGGAAGCCAACCGGATTGAGTTCCACCGCTTTTGCCAGTTCCTCTTCTTCCGCCAATGGGAGACCATTCGCGCCATCGCCCACGAGCGGAATATCTCCATTGTCGGTGATGCACCGATATACGTTGCCTACGACAGCGCGGACACCTGGGCGAACCAACAGTTCTTCCAGCTCGACGACCAGGGCCTGCCCACCGCTGTTGCCGGGGTACCGCCCGATTATTTCAGCACCACCGGGCAGCTCTGGGGGAATCCCCTCTACGATTGGGACAAACTGGAGGCGGACAACTACAAGTGGTGGGTTGCCCGCATGCGGTCGATCTTCTCCATGGTGGATTACGTCCGTCTCGACCACTTCCGCGGTTTCATGGGATACTGGTCGGTGCCCTTCGGGGAGAAGACGGCCATCAAGGGGGAATGGCGGCGCGGTCCCGGCAGCAAGTTCTTCAAGGCCCTCAAGCGCAAGTTCCCCACCCTCCCGATCATTGCCGAGGATCTTGGGGAAATCACGCCCGACGTCACCGATGTGCGCGACGAGTACGACCTGCCCGGCATGCGCATCATGCAGTTTGCCTTCGGCACGGTCTGCGGCGATCCCCTGGTGCCCGATCCCAGCACGGATTTCCTGCCCCACAACCATGTGCACAACTGCGTTGTCTATACAGGAACCCACGACAATGACACCACTGTTGGCTGGTGGCGCCATACCAGTTCGCCGGAGGAACGCCACGCCATGCGTGTCTATCTGGCAACGGACGGTGCCTCGCCGCACCTGGACCTGATCCGGGCGACGCTTCACTCGGTGGCAAAGACCGCGATCATTCCCATGCAGGATTTCCTCGGTCTCGATTCCATCGCACGGATGAACTGGCCCGGTCGCGCCGAGGGAAACTGGTCCTGGCGTCTCCGTCCCGATCAGGTTAACTGGGATATTGCAAACTGGATACAATCGTTGACCCTCCTCGCCCAGCGTTGCTCCAATCCCCCCGAGCTGGCCATTCATCATATAGACGAGGCCAAGCTGAACTATCTGGATGCGGATGACCGCGAGACGGCGCGGAAGAAGACCGCCAAGGGGGCTCCCTCGCAGAACGGAAGTTCCAGCAGGGGCCGGGCCGGGTCGGCCGCACAAAACAAAAAATAAGGCGACAACATGAGTCTTGAAAGCCTCGAAGCGACAATCAATGCCGCCTGGGATAATAATGCCCTGGTGGGGGAGATCACAACCCGCCAGGCGGTGGCCGACACGTTGAATGCCCTGACTGCCGGGGAGGTTCGTGCCGCCACCCGCCAGCAGGATGGCCAGTGGAAACCCCACGAGTGGGTGAAGAAGGCGATCCTCCTGCACTTCCGCCTCTCCGACATGCGGGCGATGGATGCGGGAGTCCTCCATTTTCAGGACAAGATTGATATACAGGGTGGCTGGGCGGAGAAGGGCTGTCGCGTGGTACCGCCGGCGACGGTTCGCCAGG
>JAFIGB010000110.1 GCA_020831705.1 Candidatus Sumerlaeia bacterium
CGTCGGCGGGCCCGAGGGCGGGTACAGCTTACCCCGAAAAACCGACCGGGTATGTGACCCTCAACACCCTGATCTTTCCGGGCGAACTTGAAGAGGCCGCCAGGACAATCGCCGCCTGCGCGTCCTCCGGCGTTGATGCCCTTCTTGTCCAGGACATCGGCATTGCCTGGCTGGCCAACGAGATGGCACCGGGCCTGCCGATCCATGCCTCGACACAGATGACTCTCACGAGCGCCGAATCGGTGGCGGGTGTGGAGGCGCTGGGGATTCACTTTGAGCGTTTGGTGGCGGCCCGGGAAATGAGCCGTCGTGAACTCGCCCGCATGCGGGAGGGAACGGCCAAGGAGGTCGAGGTATTCGTCCACGGAGCGATCTGCGTGGCCTACAGCGGCCAATGCCTGACAAGCGAGGCACTCGGTGGTCGCAGCGCCAATCGGGGCTTGTGTGCCCAGGCGTGTCGCCTTCCCTACGATCTGGTTGTTGATGGCGCGGACAGGGAGCTTGGTGATCTCCAATATCTTCTTTCCCCCAAGGATCTCGCGGCCTGGGAGGACGTCGGGGATCTGACACACACCGGGATTGTGAGCTTCAAGATCGAGGGGCGCTACAAGTCACCCCAATACGTCGCCGCAACCGTCCAGGCGTATAGACAGGCGGTGGAGAAAGTCGTCGGTGGGTCCGATCTGACCATGCCAGCGGACACGAGGGAGAAGCTGGAACTGACCTTCAGCCGTGGCCTGACCGGCGGGTATATCCACGAGATTAACCATCAGGAGGTCGTGGACGGTTCCTTCTCCAAAAAGCGGGGTCCCTTTCTTGGCCGGGTGGTCCGTGCAGGCGGGCGCCGTGTGGTGGTGGAACTGGTCGCCCCCCTCAAGGCCGGGGATGGTGTTGTCTTTGCCCGACCCGACGAAAATGACGAGGAGGGTGGCCGTGTCTATTTATTGAGTCGCGACGGGACGCGCATCAAGGAATGGTCCCCCGGGGTGGACGGCGATGAAAGCGCCGCCCTGGAACTGGAGTTCATGCCCAATCAGATCAATACAGCACGGATCATGGCCGGGCAGGCAGTTCACAAGACGAGTGATCCCCGACTGGAATCCGAACTGGCCGCAAGTTACGCCGGCGATGCAATCCGCCACCAGCGCGCGGTGGACATGATGGTCACCGGCCGGGTGGGAGATCCCCTCCTCCTGGTCCTGCGTGACAACGACGGGGTCTCCGTGGAGGTCCGCGACACCGAACCCGCCGGCGAGGCGACGTCCCGCCCCCTCAACCGTGAAGTGCTTGAAAAACAGCTTGGGCGACTTGGCAACACGCCCTTTCACCTTGGGCACCTGGATATACAATTGGAGGGCGAACTGATGGTGCCCTTCAGCCGCCTCAATGATCTGCGCCGCCGTGGGGTGGAAAAATTGATCGAGGCACGCCGCCGCAGGGGCATGGGCCGTCAGGTGGATCCGACAACCCTCGGTCGTCTCCTCGCGGCAATTCCCGGGGCGCAAGCACCCCGTGGGACATCAACGCTTTCCGCCCTTTGTCGCACCCTTGACCAGGTCGAGGCAGCCGTGGCCAGCGGCATGGTAGGCACCATCTATACAGACTTCGAGGACATACGCCTCCACAAGGAAGCGCGGGCCATCATTCCCCGGGACCGTATCACCTTCGCCCCGGCAACCATCCGCATCGTGAAGCCGGGCGAGGCAGGCTTTGTCAAGATCCTGCTGAAGGCGGAACCGGACGCCATTCTCCTCCGCAACCTCGCCAGCTGGGAAATACTCCGCCACGTTGCGCCCGACCTTCCCATGCTCGGCGACTTTTCCCTCAACGTCTCCAACCAGTTGACCGCCCATCTCCATCATCGTGCCGGTATCAGGCAACTGGTGCCCTCCTACGACCTGAATATGGACCAGTTGGCGGATCTCCTGCGCGCCTCACCGCCGGAATGGTACGAAATCACCATCCACCAGTACATGCCCATGTTCCATATGGAACATTGCGTCTTTTGTCGATTCATGAGTGACGGCACCGACTATACAAACTGCGGGCGCCCCTGCGAGAAGCACGCCGTTTCCCTGCGCGACAGGGTCGGGACGGAACACCCCCTCAAGGCCGACGCCGGATGCCGCAACACCGTCTATAACGGCATCGCCCAATCGGCTTCGGAGTACCTTTCAACGATGTTGGATCTGGGAGCGCGGAGTTTTCGGGTGGACTTCCTCAATGAGCCGGCAGAACGGGTTCATGAAACCCTTGCCGCGTACCGGGATGTCCTCGACGGCAGGCGCGAGGGACGGGAGTTGTGGAGACATCTTCGCGCCCACAGCAAGCTGGGCGTCACCCGCGGCAGCATGGACCACGAGTAACGCCCCCGAACGTGATCAATATTTAAACGTCGACCCGCCGATAAACTCGCGAAGGAGCGAGTGACGCGGAACGAAGTCGGTCTTGATTTCCTGAAAATACGACATGAACTTGAGCAGCTTGGCGGCCTCGGAGTGCAGGACGTGGTCGCGGGGAACTTCCTTCAGCACCGGCACGGCGAACTGCTTGAGAACGCAGACCTCGAAGGGAAGCGAGGAATTGAAGATCACATCCGCCCTGTTCTGGTAGGGGAAGATGTTCCGTTCCTCGCCCCGACGAACCGACGGCCAGCGCCCCAGGGTCGCAATGGCATCGTAACCACGGTACCGGGAATCACGCACCATGCGGCGAATGAGTCGGGCATCACTGCTGGCCATGCGGTTGTGGTCGTCGATATTCAGATGCGTCAACGGGCTGATGTATATCTTGAACTTCATGCCGTCGGGAATGGAGGGGAGCAACCCGGGGTTGAGGGCATGAATTCCCTCAAGGATCAGTGGCTGGCCCTTTTCGAGGCGCACCTTGTGACCGGGAACCGGCCTCCCCTGGATGAAGTCGAACTTCGGTGTGGCCACTTCCTCGCCCTGCAACAACCGGCTGACGGTGTCCTGAAGGAGTGGTACATCGATGGCATCGAAGGCCTCGAAATCATACTCGCCATTCTCGTCCTTCGGTGTATCCTCGCGGGCGACAAAAAAGTCATCCAGCCCCAGCACGAGCGGCCGGAAGCCATTGATGCGCATCTGTATGGAAAGGCGCTTCACCGAAGTTGTCTTGCCGGAGGCGGACGGACCACTGAGCAGAATGATCCGTGGACGATGGTCGTGGTGGAGAATCATGTCCGCAATTCCGGCGAGCTTCTTCTCGTGAAGGGCCTCGGCGATGAGCACATATTCCTTCACACGCTTTTCCATGATCAGGCTGTTGAGGTGCGCCACCGTCCGAACGCCGAGAATCCGCGACCACCGCTCGTACTCCTGATAGACGGAGAACATGCGGTCCTCGTGCTGGTACTTGGGAAGATGGTCGTGGCGACCGTGGGGAGGAAAGAGCAGGACAAACCCGGGGGAACAGCTCACCAAATCGAAGACCTTCAGGTACCCCGTGGAGGGGACAAGTTGGCCATAAAAGTGGTTCAATATCCCACCGCACTGATAGATGCTGATCAGCTCCTCCTTGTCGCGGTACTGGAGGAGCTCCACCTTGTCGGCAAGCCCGGCGGCACGGAACCGCTCGATGGCCTCGCCGATGGTGACCTCCGTACGCGTGAAGGGGGTATCCTCCTCGACGAGCTTCTGCATGCGCTCCTTGATGCGGGTGAAATCGGATTCGGCCAGAAGGATCGGTTGGTCGGGTTCGAGGGACTCATTGTATATCTCGCCGTAGTATCCCTTGTTGAGGGAGTGGTTGATATACACCTTCAGGTCGGGGAAAAGATCCTTCACGGCCCGAATGAGGAGGAAGGTGAGGCTGCGGCGATAAATAAGCCCGCCATCACGGGAGGTCAGGTCGATGAAGTCAAGATGTCCATCGCGATCCAGGGGGCGGTCGAGGGAAGCGACCTTGTTATTGAATCGGACGCCCACGATGGGGAGGCCGTTGGGGGATTCCTCCGGCGCGAGGGAGCGGGCCGTGTTCCCAGCCTCGACTGTTTTGACCTCCCCCCCGGGAAGGGTGATCTGAACAGGGCCTATTTTTTTGACGATCGTCGTTGATTGGGTCATGGATCAATACATCTTTATCAGGAATGGGATGGCGGCAGCCTGGGGGCTCCACCACTGCAACCACGGATTTAACCAAGACTACCGGGCGAGAACAAGGAAAATCCAATTCAAATTTCTGGGAGAAATTCCAGACCCTGCTTCCCGCCCACGGATAGGGTCGCCACATTCCACTTCAATTTCTGATAATGTTGGAGTTGAGACATGTCCTGCCCTGAGGGTGTGAAAAAATTGGCCGTGGTTTCCCTTCGGTTGCCTTGACAGTCAGTGGCTGGACCGAATAATTTCCTAGCCGTTTGGTGCCAATTCGCATGGCCAGATTTTGTATGCAGCCTCCGTGGAGTCCGACCCCATCACCCTCTCAGCCCATCAACTTATCTGTCAGGCCGGCCCACTCAAGGGTCAGGTCTTCCGTGTGATCAACAAGCTTACCGTTGGCCGTGAAACGAGCTGCGACATGGTCCTTGATGACCCCAAGGTTTCCCGCCATCATGGGGAATTTCTGCGCGATGGCGACGATATTGTCTTTGTCGACAATGGTTCCACCAACGGCTCGCAGCTCAATGGATCCCGGTTCGAGGGGCGGGTGACCCTGTCACTTGGGGATGTCCTCAAGCTCGGAGGTTGTGAACTCGCCATTTTGGAGCGAACCGACTTCCAGTCGATCAGTATCGTCGGCGCTGAGACGATGATCACCGGCCATGTCGACACCAACGCCATCAATGCCGATGCCCTTGCTGGAAAAATCGCCAAGATCTTCGATCATTACAAGGCACACCAGTCGGAAATGACCAAGAAGGAGGAGAAGGAACTCGAACACATCATGCGCCTTTTCCATGGCATGAGGTCGATTTATACCATCTCCCAGTCCCTTGGGAAACTGCTCCCGATGGACCAACTTCTTGAATTGATCGGGGACTCGCTTTTCAAGGTCTTTGATGTGGCGGAAAACCTGGTGATTCTCCTCAGGAGTGAGGAGCAGGGGCGCTTCGTGCCCCGCTATGCAAGCGCCCGCACCGAGGGCGCCGCCCCCAAGGTCGTCATCAGCAACACCGTCCTCGAAAAGGCCACAACGGACCGCTGCACCATCATCGCCAACGATGCCGAGCACGACGAGCGCTTTTCCGCCAGCGACTCCATTATTGGATTTTCCGTCAAGTCGGTCATTTGCGCCCCCCTGATCAGCGGCGACAAGGTTCTTGGTGCCCTCTATCTGGACAATCGCACCGAAAGCGTCACCTACGATGAACTCGACGCCGAGCTGGTCAGTGCCTTTGCCAATCAGTGCGCGGTGGCCATCGACAACTCCTTCCTTCTCGACAATCTTCAGGAACATTACCACCAGACACTTCAGGCCCTGGTCAATGCCATCGAGGCCAAAGACACCTACACCATGGGCCACACCGCCCGTGTCAGCCGTTACAGCGTCGGAATCGCCCGTGCACTGGGCTTTGTGGAGGAACGTGTCAACCGCATCAAGATGGCCGCAGACCTCCATGACATCGGAAAAATTGGTGTCAAGGAGGGCATCATCAACAAACCGGGTGCCCTCACCGACACGGAATACAGCTCCATCAAGGACCACGTCGAGATGGGCGAGAAAATCCTCAAGCCCATCACCTACCTCAACGACCTCCTTCCCGCCATCCGTGGGCATCACGAAAAATGGGACGGGTCGGGGTACCCCGACGGCCTGAAAGGGGAGGAGTGCCCCATCGAGGCCCGAATCCTTGCCCTGGCCGACGCCTTCGACGCCATGACCAGCCAACGCTCCTATAATAAGCCGCTCACTTTTGAACAGGCGCTTGAGCGGATTAAGGATGCAGCGGGGACTCATTTTGATCCAAAAGTGGTCACTGGGTTTGAAAAATACCTCCGAAGCGAGTTCATCGCCCCCGATCCTGAAAAGGTCTCCCCCACGACACCCGCCAATTCTTCGAGCAAAATTTCCAGATAACCAGAGGGGTCCCCTGCAAATAGGCCCCATTTTGGTGCGTCAAACCGGCGCAAGAATCAACCTGCCCGTGGGACGCCCCCCGCGCGGGGCCCTTGTTTGAACAGGGGATCTTCAACGGTTTTTCCAACAATTCCGTGGTATCACGGAGAATTCCACCATCCTTAGATAACAGGGATGAACATTTCCATTGCACGAGCACTGTCCATGGTGCTTCCTCGCCCCATTGTTCGGACCACAACTTATGAGTACGGCTGTTCGGTTGGCCCCGAGAAATCGGCCTCCCGAATTGGCACGAAAAACGCAGTTGGTTTTACTGTGAGAAAGCTAGCCCGGTCTTCCAAGTTCATCTGGAGAAAAAAACCCAAACCCGGGTCCAACGAAAGGAGTCAACTAAACCAGTAACCACCTATTTGCTCAGTCTTGGTGGAACAAACAGTAGGTAGAGGCGAGTCTCCCGGCCGTAAAAAGCTGGGTTTATCCCACCGATAAAAACCCTCGCTCCCGAAAAGGGACAACTTCCTTCCAAAAAACAATCCCTCCAATAAACAATCCCACCTATTCCCTCTCCTACCGCCACCAGACTTAACCGGCCTCCCTTCTCGAAGGGGGGCCGGTCTTTTTTAACTCCCATCACCCCAACGCAAACCTTTCCTCCCCCAGCGCGGGTCCATTTATCCGACTATGACGTGAGCATTGACCCACACACGCCCACATCATCACCATGCCCTTCCCAAACTGCTCCCGAAGGCAGCGCAACCCATCAAGGCCAAGCCATGTTGAAGAACTCCCCAAGATATTTCCACTTCCTGACCGCTCTCCTCTTGTGTCTGTCTGTCACGACAGCACAGGCCGATGGCCTGTTGCCTCCCGCCATGTCCCCCCTCGGGGTCAAGAATGACACCCTCGATCGATACAAGGCCCCCGTCTTTACAGAAACCGTCCAATGCAATGGCATCGACCGCCAAATAGCGGTCCTCAATACCGAGCTCGTCACCGGGGAACCGGTCCTGTTTCGAATGATCGTCACGAACAGCAACCCCAGAATGTCCCGGGAATTCATGGCGAACATGTCCTTCGGCAACGACGTCCGTGTTATTGTCTATCCAGCCCGCCAGTTGAGAATTCCCCAATATGAGTACGTGGGCATACCCCGCGGGGCGACCGGCGCGACGGCCAGCCTGGACATGGAGGGCATCGGCATGTATCGCTTCGATTTCCGCATGGCCTTTGATCAGGACACCGTCAGCGGGGCCTCCTTCGACATCCCCGGCCAATACCGGCTGGAGTTTATTCACAATTGCATCAGCGCCGAGGCATCAGCAAGGCGTACGATGAACCTCGGAACGGTTGACATCACTGTTCGTGCAGCCGAGGGGCAGGATGCACGCGCCGCGGAATTGCTCAACGACCCCCGGGCCTACCGGGCACTTCAACTTCATGCTGCCCGTGATCTTGATCGCACCACCCTGCTGACGCCCCCCGTTGTGGAGCGTTTTCGCCGCATTGTCGAGGAGCTCCCCGAAGCACGCGTCCGCCCCCATGTGGCCATCACCCTGGCCGACCATTACCTCCTCAACCGGAATCACGACGAGTGTATCGCCTTGCTCGAACTCATTCGCCGTGATTACCCCGGCACTCCCCACGATGAAATGGCGGCGTACCAGCTTCTGCCGCTATACAGGGGACACCGTTCTGTCGACAAGGCACGGGAGCTGTATCACTCGATGTGGGCCGACGCATCATTGACCCAACTACTCAACCCGAACAATGACAACTTTGTGCGCTACGTGACACCCTGGCTCTCGAAGTTAAGCACACCGGGAACACAGTGGATGCTTTTCCCGAAACCGGGCCCAGATCCGATGCTCGGCGAGGAGGAGGAAGGCCCCACCCTCATCGTCCCAGAGGAACTTCAACGTGCCCTCGGCGTTCCCGGTGTCATCACTCCGGATGTCCACCGCCAATTGATGCAGGACATGGAGCACCTCCTTCCGCCAGCGCGCTAGGAAACTATTCGAACCCGAACAATTTTTACTGTTATAGACACGCCAGCTGACTTGAGCCCTCGGGGCCCGGACCACCTTTACTTGGATTCCCCGTTGGTCCGGTACCCGGGGGCCAGTGCGGCATCTCCTCCATTTTAATCCGAGGCAGATTTATTTTTTTACCGTTGACACGTGAGATTGACCGGCGGATATCCCCTCAACATTTTCGAGGTCAATTTTTCTCATGAACCTATTTTTTCCGTCTCAAGTTGTGGCATGCCTTGCTGGTCTCTTTTTATTACAGGGAAATGTCGCTGGTGCTGGTGAAGCAATTCTGGGACGGGCCACACCCGGGGTGGCGAATACCACCCAGCAGGTGTTGGAACGGGTGTCCCAGGGGAGTCTTGGCTCCGGTGAAACGATGCCAAACTTTGTCCTCGTCGACCCAACCTCGGGTCTCCATTATTACGGAATCAACAGTTTCTCAGCTGGGCGGTTCGTGAAGGTGGATCCACGCCCCGGAGCAACGGCGCCCAATCGTATCGGCGGATTGGTTTTGGAATCCGGGGAATACTACATCAAGACCGGGGTCATTGATCCGGAGGGGGGGGTTGCCTATCTGGCGACGGACCGTAACCCCAACACGGCGGTGAACAACCGGATCATCAAGGTGGCTCTCAATGGCCCGACCGAGGCCCCCACACGTCTGGCTCATCTCGAGATACCTGGCGATGAAGGTGGGATTCAGGTTTCCGCCATCGATACCGTCAATCAATACGCTTATTTCGGAGGCGCCCCACAGAGCGGCACACGAAGAATTCACAAGATCGACATCTCGGGGGAATCACCCACCTACGTTGGCAAGATGGATTTACCCGGCTTTCCCCACCTCTCCAGCATGATCTATAACCAACACGATGGCTTTCTGTATTGTACTGGCACCAACTCCGGGGTGCTCCATCGCATTGACCCCGGGGAGGGGGATGCCCTCCCGACCATTGTGAATTCAGGGAACTTGTCGTATGGATACGCATCGATGGTCCTGGATCATGACGGGACGGTTCTTTACGGTATCGATGCCGATGGGAACGCCTTCGACAAGGTGTGGATTGGGGACCCCTCCGCAAGCCCGAGCAGGGTTGGAAGTGTCACGGTCCGGGCGTCTTATGGATACGACCTTTGGCATGACCGTATCTCCAACCGTGTGTATTGCGCGACCTTCGACACCCTAACCGCGGTTGATCCGGGTACCCTTCCCCACGACCCGCCCGCCCTGGTCGCGGAATTGCCCCTCCTTGCGGGCAACGAATTCAAGTTTACCACAATCACGGGGAATGAACAGGACGGCATTGTGATTGTCGGGACCGACACCGGCCCCAGCAATATTGTGAAGTTTGCCGCCAATACGGGAAGGGAGTCACCAGCGTCGATGACCGCCGGATATTTCGGAAGGTCGGAGACAACTCCCCTGGGCGGTGTCCTCGATGAAGCGGCGGGCCTCCTCTATACAACCAACCAGGGTTCCCTGATCGTCTGGGATATTGACGTCTCCGGTGACCCGGTCCGAACCGCTTCGCTCACGTTTGGCGGGGATCTGTATGCTGGGGGACTGATCGCCGGAGATCCATCGACCGGTTACGTCTATGTGGCCTACGCCTCTATTAGCCCCGTACGGAGTCCCCGCATCTTCAAGTTTTCCGTTTCCGGCGAGCGGGGGGATCCTCCCGTCCATGTCGCGACGGGAATCTTTGAGGGACTTCCCACCAACACCAGTCTGTCAAATTTCTCCCATGAACCGGTGAACGATGTGCTCTACTTCACCTGCGGCACGAACAGGACGCTGGCAAAGGTGGCCCCCGGTGTGGGGGATGCGCCTCCCCACCTCCTCGGCACACTGGAGGTCACGGATGCAAACAACGGTATTCGCTCGATTGTCTATTCCGAGGATGGGCGTCACGCCCTCGCCGGCCTTGGTTCCAGCCCTGTGAGGGTGGAGAAGTTCTTCCTTGGCGGTCGCGAGGACACCATGGAGGCGCTGGGAAGCCATGAAATCGGGTCCGCCAGCATTCAGTTGAGCCATGCCGCCACCGACCCCGCCACGGGAAGCGCCTGGTTTGTCTATCCCGGTCATTCAAACATCTATCGGTTGGGATTCGGCAGCGGCCCCACTCCTGAGTATCACGGAAATTCAATCCTGAATTATGGCGATGTCCGCTCCATCCACAACATCGCCTACGACACCCGCAACAACCAGCTTCTTGGAATCGTGTCCCGGTTTGGCGAGCCCACGGGACTGGCCCGCATTGATGTGGCGACCACCTCGACCGCCTTTTCACTCCTCAGCGTGACCGATATACCGGACGATCAGGGGAGCCCCTCAACACAGTCCCTCGTCATTGATGACACCCGCGATCATCTATACAGAATCGTGTCGAACTTGAATCCCGGCACCTTCGAGGTTCATGAACTCAATGGCCCGGCTGGTACGCCGACACTGGCCGGGAAGGCGACAAGCAACCTGGTCTCAAACGACGCCAACATGCGCCTCCCCTTCCACGACAAGTCACGGGGACACGCGCTCTTTGCACTCAGCGGCATGCTCGTGAAGATGGCCATCCCCGACGGGATTGCTGCTCCCGGGAAGGTGGCGGAAATGCCCCTCCCCTCGGAAACGTCATGGCTAATCGACGGTGCCTACGATGAAACAAGCGGCCACGCCTACTACATCACCCATCCGACG
Source organism: Candidatus Sumerlaeia bacterium (assembly GCA_020831705.1). Taxonomy (GTDB): domain Bacteria; phylum Sumerlaeota; class Sumerlaeia; order SLMS01; family SLMS01; genus JAFIGB01. The sequence continues at coordinate 10,768 of JAFIGB010000110.1, forward strand.
GTGGGCACCAACCCGCCCTTCCGCCTTCTGAAGGTGGCAATGGGCGAGGGGTCGGAGCCACCCGCCATTGTTGCTTCCGTGGACTTCCAGGCAGGCGAGCGAGCCGCCATGAGCATCCAGCTGGACACCGCAAACCGGTATGGATATGTGCTGTGCAACCCCGGTTCCAGCAGCCAGGGCATCATCGTGAAATTCCAACTTGGTGAGGGCGACGATGCCCCCATTCGAGTTGGTGCTGTCCAGACGGGATCGGGGAATACCTCCGCCCACTCGTTGCTACTCAATGAGGCCGGGTACCTCTTTGCATACGTTCGCACCAACCCCGATCGCCTTGTCAAGTTCACCGCCGGCACCGGTGACGACCTTCCCAGCCATCTTGGGGAATTGACGTTTCCCTCCGGCGAGCGGAACATGCACAGCATCGTTCGCGACCCGGCAAACAATCAGGCCTACTTCTTCTATAATGCCTATACAGTGAAAGTCAATCTGGGGGCTGGAAATGCCCTGCCCACCAGAATTGGTTCCTCCCTCACCATGACCGCGAACATGGAATCACCCATCATGGATTCCGCGTATAACAGGATATGGTATCGAAATGCAACAACCGGCAATCATCAGCCAACGATTGGATACCTGACCATCGGTCCCGACTCGACGCTCGCGGCAAGAGGGAAGAGTTTCATGCTCCTTCCCCATGGTCCCTGGAGCTCGGTCACCCACTTTCTCGATGCAGCGGATGGATATCTCTATGCAGCCAGTAATGGAACCCCGGCCACACTGACGAAGCTGCGCCTTGGAAACGCGCATGTCATCAAGGGCCATCGCGTGACCCTGACAACCGGTGCTGATGTTTCCACCCTCCGGCTGTACAGCCACGCCGCCGAGGGATCCGTCACGCCTGCCATCTATACAGGGGAAAATCCGCCGGTACTTCTTTGGCAGGGATCCCCGACCACGAACACCGTCGCAGGGGGATGGATCAACTTCCCCATTTCGGAGGGAATGCCGTCGGACCTCGTTCTGGATCCGGGCATGTATTACCTTGGCTGGCATACCGACACAAATTCCCGCACGATGTCTTATGCACGAGGGCTGAAGGGGGATGGCATTCTCCTTCAGCATCCCTACGGTACCCTCCCGGCCACACTCGATGGGGCCACCATCACCTCCGAGCAATGGGCCATCCACGCCCTCTATACACCGTTGACCCCCTCGATTTCCGTGGCATCAGGTTCCGTTGATTTCGGTTCCCGCCATATCGACCACGGACCGGGCACCCCGCTGGATCTCACGGTTTCCAATAACGGCAGCTTTCCGTTGGAGATTACCGGGGTCTCCATTTCCGGGGAGGAAGCAGCCAGTTTCTCTACCACCTTCCCGACACCGGTCGTCATTCCCCAGGGGGAACACCTGGACATCCCGGTGACTTTCAATCCCGCCGTCGTTGGATATCACTCCGCCACGCTTTCCATTGTGAGCAATGACCCGGAAAGCCCCACCACATTGGTTGACCTGAACGGAATCGGCACCAGCGATACCCAGCCCGAGCCCCATATCGCGGTGCTGGAGGTCGATGGTGCTCCGGGTGAATTCATCGAGTTCACCGCCCCCACGGGGACAACACTCCGTCATGTGGCCATCAATACAACCACGGTTCCTGCCGGATTGCCTGACGGAATCCAGTTCCCCTTCGGCCTGTTCTCCTTTGAAATCCACGGCCTGACACCCGGTGGGGCGGCCACGGTTGTCATTGAACTGCCCCGGGTGGAGCCGGTGACAACCTACTACCGGTTTGGGCCGCTTGCGTCGAACCCCACGGATCACTGGTATGCCTTTAATATCGAAGGGGGCACCGGCGCGACAATCTCCGGCACGACCATCACCCTGAACTATATCGATGGTGGTCGTGGCGATGATGACCTGACTCCCAATGGCGTGGTGGTTGATCCGGGCGGTCCGGCCATCGTTACGACCGGTGTTTCCGGTTGGGGCGATCTACACGATTAAAGGGATGGGGGGCGACTTGGGGGAAATCGGCAGGACGCCAGACCTGGTCGTGTCTAGACGAGGGGCCAGGTCTGGGGTTGGCGGAACAACTTCCCGCTTTCGAGTTCGTCGCTGATTTCCTCGGTGAGGTAATCCACCTCGGGTTGGGAAAGTTTTCTGAGCAGGGGGGGGACGCGCCCGTCGATCTCCCCAAGCTCCCTTGTCAATTCCAGGGAGCGGGCAATAGCCTGGCCGCGGAGCAACTCCCCCGCCGCTGCGAGATACGCCCGTTTACCCTCATAGGCGGAAGCCAGTCCAAGGTGGGACTGCACAAGATCGCGGTGCCTCCAGGTTTGTCGCAGACATTCCATCAAGCGACACCGCAGGACGATCTCCGAGTCATCCTCCTCATCACGAACGACCTCCAGCAGCATCTGCCAGGCATCGGCTTCCCGGGAGGAATCACGGGCGGCTTGGGCATGGCGGAGCGCCCGGCGTGGAAGCTGGTCACCGGCTCCCTCCCTTCCCATTGATTCCCGGGAAAGGCGGAAAAGCTCCAGGAGGGCATCGCACTGCCCACCATGGCTGGACATTTCTGCATGAAGCTGGTGGGACCGCCGCGCCCAGTTGATTGCCTCGCGCCGCTTTCCCTCCTCATGGAAGAGACGGGCAACCTGAAGGCATGCCTGGGCTTCGACGGGACGATGAATCAGGTCCCGCGAATCGGAAAGGGCGGCAAAGAGATGGGGGCGTGCCGCAATGGGGCGGCCACACTCCAGCAGTGCCGTTCCCAGGAGAAGAAGCGTCTCCGCCCGGGCCGGGAAGGTTGCATCCACCCGGATGTTTGCCAGCATTGGTTCCAGGGCATCGACCGCTTCCCGGGCACTGCCAAGGGAAAGGTATATCCGGGCCGCGCAATTTGCATTGTCTATTTGTATATCCGGCAACCGGCGTTTCTCGGCAATCCTTGCGGCCCGGAGGAATTGTGTCGCCGCGACATGGAGGTTCCCCGCCTCGCGCAGAACGATCGCCTGGGCGCTGATACCCAGAATTGCAGAGCGCCATGACTGGGCAACTCCATGGGCGGCCTCGGCCACCTGGAACGCTGAATAGGCCCTGCGGAAGGCTCCCCGCTTGAGGTGGAACTGCCCGATCAGGTTGATAATCCCGCCCCGGGCTTCACGTTCGGTAAGATGGGCCGCGGCGGCCGCTCCCGCCGCCAGCAAACGATGACCACTTTCGGACTGCCGTGTGACGATCGCCCTGCCCAACAACCGGGCAAGGGCGAGGAGCGGGGCGGCAAGCTCCTCGGGAACCTGACGAAGCTCCTCCCAGTACTCGGCCCATTCGGCCCCCTCCATCCCCAGAAGCTCCTCCATCAACTCCACCGCCGTTTCAAAGGCGGCGATCAGGTTCGTGAAACGCCAATGGCGAATGTCGCCCAGTTCCGAATCATGGGGTTCCTGGGCAGCGAGGTGGGCAAAATGGCGAACGGTGCGCCAGCGAATCATCTCGCGCTCGAAGTCATCCATGAAATCCACCCCATCAAAGGAAAGGCGCACGGGGAAGGGGATGCAGTAGCGATCAACCGACGGAAGATGAATGAGGATGCCTGCCCGGGCAGCGCGATTGAGGGCGCGGCGAATTTCAAGGCGGCGGGGGTTTTCCGGCCCGATCTCCTCCCCCGTGGCGACGGCACCCGCATCCGAAAGGTCAAATTCCCCCTCAAGGGTGAGACACCCCCGCAGCAGGACATTCGTCAGCGGGGATTGGCGCCTCAACCGGCTGAGGGCCTCCAGCACCCAGACGGTGCTGATTTCCATCAATCGCTTTTGGGGAAGGGAAAGAACCCACTTTTCGAGGTCAACGCCCGGCTCGGGGCGGTCCTGCTCCGGAAGCATGGTCACCAAATCGGGCTGGAGCCGCGCCATGTGGGGCACGAACTCGTGTAGGCGGTGGATTTCATGGCCTTCCAAGATACGGTTCACTCCGGAAACATTTCCTCGGATCAGCGTGGGGCTCGACAAGTCGTCCATGCAATGCGAATTTCCCGCCGGGGATGGGGGTAACAGGCCCGGTATCCCGTGAACCTGCCGGACAATACAACCCACCTGTAGGTGCGGATCATTTTCGCCGACGACCCGGCTCCGGTTGCTTCCGGGGGCGGCAGCCATCATCCTTTCCCTTCCCTGGTGGCTTTCCAACTCAGTTGAGGGCGAATCCAGCCCGGGAAAAGCATCCCGAAGCGGTGGCAGGCGCCACTGGCTGCTGGACATAACCCTTGACGTGGGGAGTTGTGGAGCCTTCACTTACCCCTACGGGCGTAACATTGACCCCCCGACTGGATAACTGACGGGGGTCCATTTTCCCGTGTTTTGCATTGTGTGGGGAAGATCTCCCATCCCTCCCCCTTGAATCCTTGAAACAGGGAACGCCCCCACGATTGGTGGTTTTCCCAAGAACCCCTGACCCCCCCATACTGGAGTTTCCATGCAGTTAAAGCAAGTTGCTGAACTCGCCGGCGGTGACCAGAAAGAAATCATTGGGATTCTGGAAAAGAACCGGGAAGAGTTCCAGGCGCTCAATTTCAAGATCGCCAAACGGCTCACGGCCACCAGTGCCATTAGTGAGGATCTCGCCAAGCAGATCCTCGCGAAGCTCGATGAGCACCGGCAGGCCCAAGAAGAGGTCGAGAAGGTGGCTGAAGCAAAACGCCACCAGGAAGAACTCGCCCGTCGTGCCGAGGTCGAGCGTCGCCAGAGGGAGGCAGAGGAAAAGGAGCGCAAGGCCCAAGAGGAGGAGCGCCGCAAGAAGTTGGAGGAGGAACTCGCCAAAAAACGCGAGGAAATGGAGCGCCTTCGTATCGAGAAGGAGCGCGATGCTGCAAAACAGCAAGCAGCGCCCGCCATGCCCAAGGCTCCCCAAGCGCCCCAGGCACCGAAACCACAGGCACCCCAGGCTCCCAAGCCCCAGGCGCCTCAGGCTCAACAGGCCCAAAAGCGCCCCCC
>JAFIGB010000121.1 GCA_020831705.1 Candidatus Sumerlaeia bacterium
GCTTCCTGGAAGGCATCGGAGCCAACAGCGGCACGGGGAACCTGGCCGCAGAGCAACACGACGGGAATCGAGTCGGCCATGCAGTCGCGAATCGGGGTCACGCAGTTGGTGGCTCCCGGCCCGGAGGTCACGAGGAACACACCCACCTTGCCCGTTGCGCGGGCATATCCGGCGGCCATGAACCCGGCGCCCTGTTCGTTGGCGGGAACAATCAACCGGATGGGGTCGCCGTGGCGATCCTCGGCGGCGTTATATTTGAACACGGCATCGTAGGTGGGCAGGATGGCGCCACCGCTGTAGCCAAAGATGGTATCTACACCGACATCGGCAAGGACCTGTACGACGACCTCCGCCCCGGTCATCTTTTTGCCGGAGGCGGGGTGAAGTTCTGCAGGGGAAAGGCGTGGGATTTCTGTCAAACTCATGGTGCTGAATCCTTTGTGTCGCTCCTGGTCCTTGCCAAGACATGAGGAACGCAATGAGAAATGGCCCGGGCGCGCGAAATGGCGTCCGGGGAGTTTGATTGCCCTACAAACCCACCCGTTTGTCAACAGGGGGATGCCCGCCATCACATCATGAAATCGTAATGGCGGGGCCTTCGGGCTCTCAATTGCTGGCAATCAAGGGGTTGCGGCACGGAATGGAGGCGTGCCCCCGGTTCATTATTTAATTCCGTGCCTCGATAATGTCGGCAGCGTCCAGAACCCCGTCACCCGAGACATCCACACCCGGTGCCATCCCGGGGAGGCGGGTTTCCAGGGAAAGGAGGTTCCCGATCACCAGATCGACGTCATCCTGTTCAATACCTGACTCGTGGACGAAGATGCTGTTGGACTTCCAGTCCAACCCCCAAACCTCCCGTCCATCGGGTGAAAAGGTGGCCTCGGCCATCCTGTGGCTTTCAAAGGCGGCAGGACCCGGAATGGGATCACCCGGAGCAAGAACCAGATATCCCCTCACCTTGTCATAATTGCGAAGATCGACCAGAACGGTGCCACGCATGTGCTGACTGCCCAGAAATAATTGCCTGAACAGATCCAGCATCCTCGGTGACACAAGGAGGCGATGGCCGTCGGGCGAAAACTCAAGGTGGAGGTGGCTGAGTGCGAAAGTCAGGGATGTGTTCTCATGGGACGAATCCGGATTGGCAATGGGGATTTGCGTTCCCTCCACCATGTCCAGATGCCAAAGGGTTGTCCGCTCGGTGAAGAGCGCAACATGGTCCCCATCGGGGGAGATGGCGATATTGGCCAGTGGTTTGTGGAAGATGATGCTTGATGGTGGAGGGGACTGATGTGGATTGAATGAATTGAGGAAGGACTGGGAGTGGCGGATGTCCCCGGTCGCCGTCTCGAATACAGAAACACTTTCAGAGTGAAACAGGGCCAGGTATTCCCCGTCGCGTGAAAGCGCGAGCGCGAAGACAGGCTCCTCCGCGGCAATGCTCCCAACCGTTTCATTTGTCCTCGGGTTGACCAGGGCGACCTCCTCCTCCCCGCGTACTCCCAGAGCGGCGATGGTTCCATCATGGGAGATATCCAGGATGCTGGCCTCGGTATAGATCAGTTCCCTCAGGGTGTGGAGGGGTTCGCGTGTTGTGAGGTCATAGGAGATCATTGCCCGTGCCGAATGCATGACGGCGATGTCCGAGCCCCCGGCAACGGCAATGGAGTAATACCCCGTGCTCCACGGCAACGGTTTCCACGGCTCCTTGTCACCGGTTGCCCGATCAAGGATCGTGTGCTGGCCGATTGCATCAACCACGAGGACCTTCTGTCCTCCCTGAAAGTGTTTCAGCCGCAGGTTGAAGGCATATTCAACAGCCAAGCCCGGCAGGTCGTCGGTCCCCGCTGCATCAAGAAACCGAATGGAGTCCTTCCATGATTCCATGAAGTGGGGTTCCCCGGCTTTTGTATAGACACCCAGGAGCTCCCCCCTGGTCCTTGTTTCGGAATTGAGTACTTCCCCGGTGGCAATCTCGACCGTTTTGTGTTCAAAGGTGGTGGTCGTTGGGTGACCCAGCGTCAGGTGGAGAAGTTCACCGTCGGGCGAGAAGCGCATATCGTATAGATGGTCATCAAATTCATGACGAAGCAACTCCAGCCCTCCGGGATACTCCATCACGACAGCTCCCACGCCCACATCCTCGTAGGCGAGCCTGTCCAGTTGTGGGGAATAACTGGTGGCAAGTGCGCCAAAATAATGATCGGGGCCAGGTTGTTCATCGATCGTACCGCTGTCCAGATCCACAATGAAGAGCGTGTCCATGAAGCGGCTGTGGAAGGCAAGGCGGCTTCCAGACTCACTGAAGGTTGCAGAGCGCAAGTGGTTCACAAGGTGGGAATAATTGAGATCGAGGTCGTGCTCAAACAAGGAAGTGCCCGTGTCAGTTTCCTCCACATGGAGGATCCCCTCCTTCACGTAGGCGAGCGTCGAACCATCCCTGGAAAAGGCAAGGAGGTGGGTGCGCTCATCCGGCTCATGGCGAATGACCAGGCCCGTACGGGCGTCAATAATGGTATGTTCAAAGCCCCGCGCAATCCGTGATCCATCACCACTCATTAGATGTACATTCAAGTTAAAGTGGGGTTCCTCCCACTCCCAAAGCATGTCTCCGGTGGTCGTATCATAGGCGACCGCTCCATTTTCAACACTGACAAGGAGCAGGCTTCCATCCTCGGAGATGGTAGCTTCACGGAAAATATTGCCCCCATCGATGACCTCGTCATAATAACGTGTCTCCATGACCTCCAATGTCTTTTGCAGGAGCAACACCGAGGCCGTGGCTGCGATTGGTACAAACAGTCCCATCAATGCAATCATGGGAAGTGACATCACTCTATTCTTCTTCATTGAATGGTCTCCTTTTGGGAATCTGTGCTGACGACAACTGTCATTGGTTGCGGCGAATGTATATCAGGTCCGCGGAATCCAGCACACCGTCCTCCGAGATATCCACCCCCGGTGCGGTTGCGGGAAGGGGTGCCTCGGCGGACAGGATGTTGAGGTTGACGAGATTCAGGTCATCCTCGGGAATGCCGGAATTGTGAAACACAAGGGTTCTCGACCTTGGCTTCACCCCCAGGACTCGAGTTCCATCGAGGGAAAAAGTCGCCCCCGCCACATGATGTTTGGTGTCCTTTGGGCGGGCATCCTGCTCAATGGGGGTCGAGCCTTCTGGTCCGGAGTAATACTCCCGAATGTGATGACGATTGCGGATGTCTATCAGACGCGTCCCGTAGTTTCCGCTGGAGTGGTAACTGATCGTGTAGTCAATGGCCCGGGGTGAAATCAGGAGGCGATGACCATCAGGAGAAAACTCCAGGTGGGTGTTCAGATCCCCCAGTCGCAGGAAAGATTCGGGACTATTGGAGGAATGTCCCTCCCTGTCACCGATAAGGGCCCGCTCGGTGCCCTCCTCCATGTCGAAGAGCCACGGGATTCCCCTTTGACCAAGGCTGGTCATGGCAAGTTGCCTTCCATCGGGGGAAAGAGTCATGGTTACAAAGGGCAGAGGGAAGGGGTAGTCTCCTGCAGGAAAACCAGGGATGGCTGTTGACTCAAGAAAGTCCAGGTCGATGGTGGAAATCAGTTCCCCAGAACCGTGATCATAGGTGGCGACGCTTTCCTCATGGGAGAAAGCCAGCGTCGATCCATCCGGTGTCATGGTCAGTGAGTAGATGGGGTGGTCGGCCTCAATGGTGCCGATGGTATTGCCGGTGTTGGGATCAAAGATGGAAACGGTGTTGTCTCCACGAATGCCCACCGCGGCGACTGATCCATCATGGGAGATGGCGAGCATGGCGTTCTCCTTGTGATCAAGGGGGCGCAATGTCCGGAGCACCTCGCCGCTGTATAGATCGAGGGAAAGGACATCGCGGCCAACCTGGATAATGGCAATCTGACCGGTTCGTGCCGCGCGCATCGAGTAGTAGGCGGGGCTTGCCGGGAGGGGTTTCCAGGGACCAAACTCCTCCGTCGCAATGTCGAACACCGAAAAATATCCCCGTGAATTCAGGACCATCATGCTGTTGTCATTGTCGAAGGGAAGCACGCGAAGATGGAATGCGCGGACGTAGGGGAGCGGTTGATGCATCGTATTGCCGAAGGCATCCAGGAATTCAAGACTCCCGGGGCCGGCCTCAAGAAATCCGGGTGTCCCATTGTGGACGAAGGTTCCGACAATCTCGCTCCGATGGCGTGATTCCGTCACCAGTGTCTCGCTGGTGGTGGTGTCTATCCATCGGTATGTGGAAAGGAAGTCGTATTCATCCTGGGAAACAATCAGGAGCTCGGAGCCATCCCCATTGAAGGCAATGTTGTGTACCACCTCCATCTCCTCCATGGGGAGCAGATGGCGCACCTCATGGGAGGGGAATTCGATGATCTTCACGCCGACGGCAGGCTCCTGATAGGCATACAGCGAGAAATCGGGCGAAACGACATAATCCACATGACCACCGGTGAAGCCTTCTCTTGGGAGGTGGGTCAGGGTGCCTTCCTGGAGATCCAGGTGAAAAATGCTGCCCAGATAGCGATCGGTCAAAAGGACCTCATCGTTCGTCTGATTGAAGTGGGCATGATTCAGCCGATACCAGTAGGCATCCTCGTCTGCCTCATCCCTTGTGGCATCGAATACGACTTCGCCTGTTTCCAGGTTGATGACACGAACATCAGTTCGAGGCTCTTCAAGGGTTTGGACTCCAAGTGTTCTATAGACAGCAAGAGTTCCGGCATCATTTATTCCGGCAGGAAACCAAATGCCCTCCTCGCCCGGAAAAATGTCTTCACCCTCAAAGCGAATCGTCAAGTCACGCCCATTATAGACCTTGTTGCCCCATCCATGAAGAGTCGTGGATGAGTGAAAGGTAAGGATGCGTTCTCCACCATTGGATAGGAGCAAGTTTCTATAGGGCAGTTCACTGGCCGGTGTGGACCAAAGTTCCTCACCGGTGACCGTGTCGAAGGCCTTCAAGTCATCACCTTCCTGAATAAGGGCGAAGGTGCCGTCGGGAGAAATCGATATGACATTGGCAATAGGGGTGGATTTGATCTGCTCCCCATGCCAGGCAATCTCCCGATCATGCACGGCTGACCACCAATCTGTGTAACTGGAAACAGCAAGCAAAGACCCCGCGAGCACGACTGGTGCTGCGGCAATACAGGTCCAAATGGAAATGAATCTGGATTTCCTCATAACCCTTCCTCCTTGATATAAACATACCTGAAACCAAGGAACATCGTGTACCGGTTCTCCACGCCGGGCCACTCCTCGGAATCTGTATGACCTCCACAAGCCCCTCCAAGAGCTTGTTCAATGCAACAAATCTGCCGCTCGGCGTGATGGGAGTCAAGAGAAGTTCTGCAAAAAAAGAGCAGGAAGTCCCGGTAAGCGTGATCCGGCCCCAAGATTGCATCTCGTACGGGGAGTTTCGTCGGTTGACCCACCCTTGATTCAGAAAGACCCCAACTTCATGAGTAAATTCTCCATTCCCGTCCTCCCTGATCCTTTCGAGCTTTTTCGCCGCTGGTTTTCCGAGGCCATCGCCTCCGAGTCCAAATACCCGGATGCGGTGGCGCTTGCCTCCGTTGATGAGTCGGGAATGCCATCGGTGCGCACCGTGTTGATGAAGGAATGGGATGATCGGGGGTTTGTTTTCTACACCAATCTCGATTCCCGCAAGGGGAGGGAGATTCTTGCGGCGGGAAAGGCGGCGATGTGCTTTTACTGGAAGTCGCTGGACCGTCAGGTGCGGATTCACGGAGCCATCGAAATCGTCAGTGACGAGCAGGCCGATGCCTACTTTGCTTCCCGCCATCCCGAGAGCCGCCTTGGTGCGTGGGCTTCCCATCAGTCGGAGGAAATCAGTGGCCGCGGGGATCTGATCCAGCGCCTTGAGGATGTGCGGAAAAAATATGAAGGGAAGGAAATCCCCCGTCCTCCCCACTGGTCAGGGATTCGCATCCTTCCCGATGAGATAGAATTCTGGCAGGAGGGGGAATTTCGCCTTCATGACCGCCTCGTTTACACCCATGAGGGGGCTGGTTGGCGAACCCGGTTCCTGTCCCCCTGATTGGTGGGCACTTTTTCGGTCCCGACGGCCAGACCAATCTTGACAGTGTTCAACACCCCATGGTTTTCATCGGCCTTGAATCGCCGAGGCCGGGTAGAATGCTCCGCTGCCCCCATTCCGACCCGGCGGAATTTTCGGCCAGGAGTCCATGACCATGGACATGTATCAGATCGAAGGTGCGAAATCCCTGCGCGGCGATGTTCCCCTCTCAGGTTCGAAAAATGCCTGCCTCCCCATCATTACGGCGGCCCTCCTTGGCGAGGGACCGTCCACCATCCATGGGGTTCCCGACCTTTTTGACATCCGCAACCTGCGCCTTCTGGTCGAGCATCTTGGGGCAAGCGTGGAATTTTCCGATGGTACCCTGACGATTGATCCCGCGGGCGTGAACCGGGATTACGTTCCCTACGACATGATGTGCCGCATGCGGGCATCCTTTTATGCCATGGGGCCGCTTCTCGCCCGGTATGGTCGCGCCAAGGTTTCCCTCCCCGGAGGATGCGCCATCGGGGACCGCCCGGTGGATCTTCATACCCGTGGGTTCCAGGACCTCGGCGCCCAGCTTGGCGAAAGCAACGGCTATATTGTGGCCCGTTCCCCCGGCAAGCGCCTCAAGGGATCGCGGCTTTCGCTCCTCGGATCTAATGGGACCAGCGTCGGGGCCACCTGCAATGTCATGATGGCTGCAACCCTGGCCGAGGGTGTCACTCTTATTGATGATGCCGCCCGCGAGCCTGATGTCGTTGAACTTGCTGCTTTCCTTCGCGCCATGGGAGCACGCATCTCCGGCGAAGGGACTTCCACGATCCGCATCGAGGGTGTGGAGAAACTTCATGGTGCCGAGTGGACCGTTTGCACCGATCGCATCGAGGCCGCCACCTTCGCCATCGCCGCCCTGGTCACCCACGGCGACGTTGTTCTTCGCGGCGCCGTCCGTCCCCATCTTTACTCGACACTGCTGGCCCTCGACCTTTGGGGCGCCGAGCTGACCTGGGTGGGGGAGAATGACCTGCGGGTTCGCCGGTCGCGCCATGCAAAGCATCCCCTTCAGGTCGTCACCGAACCGTGGCCCGGTTTCCCCACCGATGTTCAATCCCAGTTGACCGTGCTGCTGGCTTTGACTCCCGGGGAGTCCTACATTCGCGAGACCATCTACCCCGAGCGCTTTAAGCATGTTCACGAACTCAAGCGCCTGGGGGCCAAAATTTCCGTTCCCGAGAAGGGACGCATTCAGATCACCGGCGTTCCAGCCCTGAGGGGAGCCGTTGTCAAGGCAACCGACTTGCGGGCGGGCGCTGCCCTTGTCACCGCGGCCCTTGCCGCCCATGGCACCTCGCAGATTCGTGACATTGAGCACATTTCCCGCGGCTATGAAAACCTGGAGCAAAAGTTGATAGACCTCGGGGCAGGCATTTGCACCCTTCCCGTGGCTGACTCCGATCCCGGGCTTGATGGTCACACCCATCACGACACCAACGATGCTGTTTCCCAGGCCGACCCATCCGAATTGGAGACCCTGGCAGGGGATGTTGTCTAACCTCGAGACGGCATCGCCCGTCCCTGTGATCCGATGACACTGCACCTTGTTTTCCTCGTCCTGGGCGCCACGGCGACTGCCTTCGTGGCTGTCCTGGCGACCCTTGCCCTTTCCATCCATCTTTATTCACGCAGGCGCGTTGTGCAGGATGCCGACGTGGCCATTGTCCTTGGTGCGCGGGTGTGGGGCAGGGAGCCGTCCCCGGTTTTTCGCGAGCGGATCAACCAGGGGATTGATCTATACAACCGTGGCCTTGTCCCCAAAATCCTCTTCACCGGTGGCCTCGGTACTGGCGAACGCCTTTCAGAGGCCGAGGCGGCCCGTCTATACGCCCTTGAAAAGGGTGTGCCCGACGGGGACATTCTCCTGGAAACCGAGTCGCGAACCACCTTCGAGAACATGGTTTATTCCAAGCGGGTGATGGAAGAACACGGGTTGGGGACGGCCCTCATTGTCAGCGATCCCATACACATGCGCCGTGCCATGCTCATGGCGAGTCGGGTCGGCATTGATGCCGAACCCCACCCCACACACACGACCCGTTTTATTTCCAGAAGTAAGAAAATCCGTTTCCTCTGGAAGGAGACGCTGTCCTTGTTGATGTATCTTTGGTTGCGTTATTGAGGGCATGGAGCAGGGAGGGCAGGATCAATCCGCAGTTATAGCCGCCCCTTCAGGGCTCCGTTTCATTGCCGCCTGGTAACCCGGGCGTTGCCCGGGCCTGTCATGCAACACCCCGTTGGTGTATGCGTCGGAGGAGTCGATATTGGGTGATGGCGATCCACGGTTTCCGGGATTGATTCCGAGCATTTCTGCGAACAATACCCGGCGACTAGAAAAGTCCGGGCAACGACCAGGTTGTGGGTTCGTCCACATACAAATCCCTGAAGGTGCCCAAAACCATCGCTCATTTGGATGCGATGATATACAATTTTGAAATCAAACCCGTTACATTGGACTTCCATGGCCGGCGCCCTGAAAGGGCACCCACATGACAGGCCCGGGCAACGCCCGGGTTCGGGGTTCGCCCGTATATACAGCCCTGAAGGGGCGCGACATAAAGCCCTGCCGATTAAGAAATCAACCAGCCCGGCCTGCCAATTCCCGCTTTCTCAATTCAATCATCAGAACCGCAATATCCGACGGGTTCACCCCCGCCAGGCGTGACGCAGCCCCCAATGTCGCCGGACGGAAACGATCCAGGGTTGCTGCCGCCTCGTGACGCAACGACGGCATTGTCATGTAGGGCAGGTCCGCCGGGAGCATGCTGTTTTCCATCTTCAGGGACCGCTCCACCAGCATCCGTTGCTTGCGTATATATCCTTCATACTTGATTTCCTTCTCCGCCAGATCCCAGGCGCGGTCGGAATCCTCCGCTTCGCCGTCCGGGCTTTCCTTGAGGATTTCCAGCAGCCGGGTGATCGAGCCATCAGGGCGTGCAACCGCCTGGGCCAGGGAAAGAGCCTTCCCGGGGCGCTCGAAACCCGTGGCCGCCGCTGCATCCCAATCCACGTCGCCATGACGCAGCGGTGTTTCCCGAAGAATATCCGCGCGTCTATCCACCGTTTCCGCGAGACGCTCCGTACGATCCAGAAGATCACCGGGAAGCATGGAGAGGCGCTTTGCGTGGGGGAGCAGACGTATATCCGCGTTATCGGCCCGCAGTAGCAGACGATATTCCGCCCGGCTGGTAAAAAGTCGGTACGGTTCGCGGTGTTCCTTGGAAAGAAGGTCATCGATCATCACGGCGATATACGCCTCGTCGCGGCGCAGGAGGAACGGTTCCTCCCCGGAAATTTTCAGGGCTGCATTCACACCCGCGACAAATCCCTGCCCCGCGGCCTCCTCATATCCCGAGGTCCCATTGATCTGTCCGGCAAGGTAAAGGCCCCCGACGTCCTTCGTTTCAAGGGTCGGATGCAGCTGGCGCGGCGGAACGTATGTATATTCAACGGCATATCCGTAGCGGGCAAATTCGGCCTTTTCCAGTCCCGGAATTGAGCGGACGAATCGCTCCTGCACCGCCGCGGGCATGCTGGTCGAAATACCATTTGGATAGATCGTGTCCCCAAGGCGTGTTTCCGGTTCCAGAAAGACGTGGTGGGTGGGCTTCTCCGGAAAGCGAACGACCTTGTCCTCGATGGAGGGGCAATACCGTGGCCCCACGCTGGAAATCACCCCGGAAAAAAGCGGCGACTCATCGAGGCTCGCCCGGAGAATCTCATGGGTTTCCTCGGTGGTGTGGGTCAGGAAGCAGGGAACCTGATCCACATGAAAGGGCTTGCCGCGATTGCGGAAGCTGACCGGTTCGGGAGGATCATCGCCGGGCTGGATTTCGCACTGTGAAAAGTCACACGAGTGCGCCCAAAGACGGCATGGCGTTCCGGTTTTCAGGCGCCCCGTATCCAGGCCCAGATCGAGGAACGAGCGGGAAAGCTCATTCGCGGAGGCCTCGCCAATGCGGCCTCCCTCGGTTTTTTCCATCCCGCAATGCATCACGCTGTCGAGGAAGGTTCCCGTTGTGAGGATCAATGCCCGGCATTCCAGGGTGGTGCCACCGTGGATGGTGATGCCGCTGATGGCTCCGCCGGTGGTGAGGATTCGTGTGGCGCGGCCCTCGGCGATGGTCAGGTTCGGAACGGTGGCGAGGTACTTCCCCATCCACTCGGAGTAGGCATCCTTGTCGCACTGAACCCTTGGGGCCTGAACGGCGGGGCCCTTGCTGCGATTGAGGAAACGAAACTGGATCCCTGCGGCATCGGTGGCCAGTCCCATGACACCACCGAGGGCATCTATCTCGCGGATAACATGGCCCTTCCCCAGCCCACCGACGGCGGGGTTGCAGGACATGCGCGCCAGGGCGTTTCGGTCCATGGTCAGCAGAAGTGTCGAGCGCCCAAGATGCGCCGAAGCGTGGGCGGCCTCCACGCCGGCATGGCCACCACCGACAACAATGACATCAAAACGGGTTTGGTTCAAGGGAACGGGTGAAACTCCGAAAGGGATCAGCCGCGGGGTTTTTCGCGCAGGAGGGTCAGGCGGTCAAAGCTCTGAAGCCCCACAAGCACAAACAGCGCGGCAAGAAAACCAAGGGGCAAAATGAATGCCGCAACGGTCACGCTCTTGAGAAATGTCGCCAAAACAGCGCAGGCCGCCACATAACCCATCACGAGTATGTCCGCTTTTTCATGGGGATCGGACCGCACCATGAGGGTCTTCCCGGCCACCCGCCCCAGCGCCGAACCCATGAGAACCCCGCAAAGAATGAATCCAGCCTGGGTTTCCCAGGAGCCAAGGGGGAGGAGCACCATGGCCCCGATCAGGAAGGTCACCGCACCGGCAGCCAGGGGGAGGAGACTGCAAAGTTCCACCATGCTCACCACGAGAAAGACCAGAAGGAGCGTCAGCAACCCCGCCAACAGAAAGCCGGGATCGATGATTCCAACCAGGGGAATCTGAAAGAGCGTGAAGGAAAAGCCGCCGAGGAAGCAAAGCACTGCTGCTGCCATGGTGCCGAGGAAATGGTTCCGTGACCGGGGTCGGGAGTAATCCGAACGCAACCCCACAACGAGCATCAGGAGCGCCCCCGCAATCGCCCAGACCAGTTCCGCCCGAGGCCCCTCGGCAACCGCACTCATCGGCGGGTCGAGGAGCCAAAGAAGCACCAGCGACACCACCATTCCAACGCCAACGGATGGCCGGGGATGGCGGCCGTTTTTACAGGCTGGAAAGAGGAAGTTCGAGGCGACCTCCACGAGGATCACCATCAGAAAACTGATCACAATCGCCACGGCAAGCACGAGGATCATGCGCGCGCACCTCCAAACCGGGGAAGGCGTGACATCGCCAGATGACCCAGGCATCTCATTCCGATGAACAAACCGGTCATGGTGTCGAGGAACATCAGGTTCCGACTGTAATGCTTCTTGTAAAACCGATACATTGACTTGTGGCGCTCGATAATCGTGAGGACCCGCGCGCGGCGCGATGACTGGCCAATGAGGTGGGTCACCTCGGCAAAGGGAAGGTAGGTCACCCGCCAGCCCGCCTCCCACACGCGATAACAGAAGTCCACGTCCTCGGAGTACATGAAGAACCGTTCGTCGAGATCGCCGACCTGGTCGAGCACCTCGCGGCGAATGAGTAGACACGCCCCGCTTACCCAGTCCACGTCGCGCACCTCATTGTGCTCCATGTCAGTCATCAGATATTCGCGGCTGAATCTGTTGTTGGGAAAAAGACGCGTCAGGATCGAGTAGCGATTGAAGAGGGCCTGGCTGAATGAGGGGAACCGGCGACAGGAAAGTTGGAGCGATCCATCCCTGTTGAGTAGACGCAATCCCGCCGCTCCAATATCCGGGTGCTTGTCCAGATACTCGATGGCTTGGCCGAAGGCATCCGGGTGGACGACGGTGTCGTTGTTCAACAGGACCACATATCGCCCCGATGATCGGGCGATTCCCTGGTTGTTGGCCTTTGTGAAGCCAAGGTTTCCCATATTCGCGATGATTTCCGGTGCGGAAAACTGGTCCGGTGGAACCCACTCCCCGGCGGCCTCCACCGAGCCATCCTGCGAGTCGTTATCCACCACAATGGTCTCCATGTGGTGGTTGGTCGTTGCCGTGGGGAGGGAATCGAGGCAATCGAGGAGCAACGCCCGGGCGTTATAGTTCACAATAATTACGGAAAGATCGACGGAGCTGTGACTGCTATTGGACCGTGCTGTCTTTCTATCCAAGTCCTTCGGCGGGACGGGGCGGCTGGGCGACGACCAGTTCAACCCCTGGTGATGGAGTTTCCACCAAAAACGGATGCCACTCTTGAGGTGAATCAATGTATTGCGGTTGAAGCCCTTTTTGCTCAGGCCCTGGACCTTGTGGATGATCCGCGCCCCGGGATGAAAGGCGATCTTCCAGCCCGCACGTTTGGCGCGCCAGCACCAGTCCACATCCTCAAAATAATGCATGCTTTCGTCAAAATAACCGACCTGATTCACCGCTTCCCGCCGCATGCAAAAGCACGCCCCCGCCATCCAGTCGCCATAAAAGGGGCGGCTGTGATCCTTGTCCATCATCTGGTGGCGGGTGTTCCACGGGTTGGAGGGCCAAAGGCGATCAAGAGGCGTCCTTCGGGCAATCACCGTGGGAAGATCATAAAATCTTTTGACATTGTATTCCAGCTGGCCATCGAGACGGGTGGTGTGTCCCCCGCACCCACCGATGCTTTCGTGGCGGTCCATGAAGGCAACCAACTGATCAAAGCAGTGGGGGAGGATTTCCGTGTCTGTATCGAGAACAAGATAATAGCGGGCCCTTGCATGGCGAATGCCCTCGTTGCGCATGGGGGCAAAGCCGAAGACGGGCAGGGAAACAAGACGTACCCAGGGGAATTTTTCCGCAATGATTTCCTCGGTGCCATCGCCGGAGGGTTTGTTGACCACAATTGTCTCCGAAAGACACTCATGGTGGTGCTTTTCAATACACGCCAGGCACGAGGCGAGGTCCTCGCTCATTCTCCAATTGATGAGAATAATCGAGACATCGGGCGTTTGGGAGGGGGTGTTTGGTGGTCTGAGTATCGGCACGTGGAGGTTGGATTCGTAGTGGGATGCCTCGGCATGGAACTTGTTGTCCCCTTCGGCTCGTGGCTGGGTATCGGAAATCCGGACTCCCGCAAGGGCCGTCCGCTGCAAACCACAACCCGATTACCCAGGAGGTAACAAATGCCGGAAACAGAAACGCCTACAACGGCGATCAAGCCAACCGAAAAAGCAACCCGCTCCCTGGAACGACTCCGGGAGCGATTTGGAGTCACCGCACTTCCGGCGGGGGTCGAAGTGCTGGCAAACTCCGAATCAGGGGTCAATGACCTTTACATGAACGCCAACCGGCAGCTCGCCGATGGCAAGGTGGAGGAGGGCACCAAGCTCCTTGTTGCCTTGGCCGTCGCCTCGGCCCTTGGATCAAAGGATGCCACCACCTATTTCTCCGACGCCGCCGCAAGAAAGGGCCGCTCGGAGCAGGAAATCGCCGACGCCATTTCCGTCGCCACGGTCTGTGGGATCTTCAACGGGTACTTCCGTTTCCGTCACCAGATTCCCGCCGATCTCCAGTCGACCTACGAGGCCTTCCGTGCCCCGTTCAATGCCAATTCCTTCATGAAGGTCTCCATTGATCAGGTGGAGGTCGAGGCCATCTGCATCACGGTCTCCTCCATCAACAACTGCGAGAAATGTGTCGAGGGACATATCAACAAGGGCAAATCCCTTGGGATTACCGACGAGCAGATCGACGAGCTTATTCGTGTCGGGGCCGTTGCCTCGGCATTTGCTCGTGTCGCCTCCTCCCTCGCCTGAAACCCAGTCGCCAAACACCCAACCCAATAACCACACAAAGGACAGATTACCATGATTCAAGTTGGTCAAAAGTGCCCCGATTTCGAACTCGCCGCCCTGGTCGGTGAAGACGTCAATGGCAAGGTTTCCCTTTCCGATTACAAGGGGAAGTGGCTGTTCCTCTACTTCTACCCCCTCGATTTCACCTTCGTTTGCCCCACGGAAATTCAGGCCATTAGCAACGCCGTTCCCGACTTTGAGGATCGCGATTGCGAAGTTCTCGGCGGATCCTGCGACAGCGCATTCAGCCACCTTGGCTGGGTTCAGGCGAAGGAAGAACTCAAGGGCCTGAAGCACCCGCTCTTTGCCGATTACAAGAAGGAACTGTCGAGCGCCCTCGGCGTTCTCGACCACGAGAAGGGTGTTTCCCAGCGCGCCAGCTTCCTCATCGACCCCGAAGGCATCGTCCGTTTCATCTACGTCACCGACCTCAGCGTGGGCCGCAACCCCGAGGAAGTGATTCGCGTTCTTGATGCTCTTCAGACCGACGAGCTTTGCCCCTGCAATTGGAAGAAGGGCGAGGAGACCATCAAGGTCTGATTCTCCTCCTCACAACGCCGTAAAATAAGATCCGGTCCGGAGAGGAAGTTCATCTCCAGACCGGATCGTTTCTTTTGTGAATTAAGGAATGCGGCGCCCATTCAGGGCTTCGTTTTTCCGTGCCGTTACCCGGGGCGTTGCCCCGGGCTGTCATGCCTTACCCCGCTGGGGTATGCGTAGTGGAGGGTCAATATTGGGAGGTGGCGATCCACGGTTCGGGTTACACGCCGATTTAGAGGTACATCCACGACCCGCTCCGGCTTCTCATCCCGGATTGAAGCCCGGCACCCTGAATGGGCTCGTCGATAATAACCGATCATTCCCGGCACCACGCCCAGCGCCCTGAAAGGGCACCCACATGACAGGCCCGGGCAACGCCCGGGTTAACGGGATGGCAATGAAATGCAGCCCTGAATGGGCGCGACACACATTACCCGCGCAGCACCGCTCCGTGGTCGCTGGAAAGGCGCTCAATGATCTTCTCATGGAGCTCCGTAACTTCGGCTTCCTTGAGGGTGCGGTCCGGTGCACGGAACGTCAGCGACCAGGCCAGCGACTTCCGGCCCTCCTCGATATGGCTCCCCTCGTAGACATCAAAGAGGCGCACCGTTGTCAGGAGGTTCCCGCCGGCCTTGCGGATGGTCCGCTCAATATCAAGCGACCGTGTTGCCCGGTCCACAACAAGGGCAATGTCCCGTGTCATGGCGGGGTAGCGGCCCACTTCCTGGCATTTGATCGGTTGGCTTTTGAGCACCTCGGGGTTGTTCAGGGGAATTTCGAGGTAACAGACCCGCTTGCGGATATCGAGTTCCTTCAATACCGCCGGGTGGATTTCGCCGAAAACCGCCACCGGCTTGCCCTTCACCAGGAATCGCGCCCGGCGTCCGGGATGCAGGAAACCCGCCTCCACATTGTCATCGACCACAATCTTCCCGACACCGAGGGATGCCAGAAGAAACTCACACAGCCCCTTGATCTGGAAGAAATCTGCCTCCTTCGCCGGTTCCTTCCAATTCGGCTTGGAGCCACCGGCAATAACAGCTGCAAAGACTGGGGTTTCCGTTGCGGGGGGATTCAGGGTCTTCTCGTCCTCCTGCTCCTCGGGGGCTTCCGCTTCATTGAAGGCGTATGTGTGGCCCACCTCAAAGAGCGCCACTTCCTCGACACCGTGGTTGAAATTATGAACGACGTTTTGCAGGAGCGAGGGGAGGAGCGAGCGCCGCATGACACCCATGTCGCTGTTGATCGGGTTGAGCACACGGACCTGATGGCCGTCGGCCAACCCTGCCAAGGCGTTACCGCCCTCGGAAATGAAACTGAAATTCACCGCCTGATGGAGGCCCTGATCGACGGCGGCCTGGGCGAGGCGACCCCGTGCATGATCCAGATCGGCAACCGGGGTGTGGATGACGGGTATCTCGAAGCGCTGCATGGGAATACGATCGTACCCCGTGATGCGGGCCAGCTCCTCGATGATGTCAACTTCCAGGGTGACATCGGGGCGGAAGGATGGAGGTTGAATCTGCATGACCTTCCCATCAGTCCGATGGATTTCAAAGCCAAGGGGTGTCAGGGCGTCTGTAATTTCCCGGCCGGAAAGCTGAAGACCCAGCACCTGATTGGCGCGCTCCACACGAAGGGTGATCGGTTCCTTTTCCGGGATCGGCCCGACAATATCGATGATTCCCCGAAGGATCGTGCCCCCACCAATTTCCTGGATGAGTTGGGCTGCACGGTTGATGGATGCGGCAAGGCCCTTCGGATCGGTTCCCCGTTCGAAGCGGTAACTGGAATCGGTGGACTTGTCGAGGCGCTTGCTTGTCTTGCGAATGACCGGGGGATGAAAGTAGGCGCATTCCAGCAACACATCGGTGGTCTCCTCGGAGATTTCCGAGTTCGCCCCGCCCATGATCCCCGCCAGTGCCACCGGTTTTTCCCCATCACAGATCAGGAGGTCGCTGGACTGAAGCGTCAATGTCTCCTCGTCCAATGTCTGGATTTTCTCACCCTCGCGGGCATGGCGGACGATGATGTGGCGCCCGGCAACCCGATTCAGGTCAAAGGCATGAAGGGGATGACCCAGCTCCAGCAGGACATAATTCGTCACGTCGACAATATTATTGATCGGGCGCAGACCGGCACTTTCAAGGACCACCTGCATCCACTTCGGCGAGGGGCCAACCTTCACACCCCGGACGATGCGGGCGGTGTAGCGGGGGCAGGACTGGCGGGCCTCCACGGTGACCTTCGCAACGGCCTCGGTACGGTCGCCATCCTCCTTCACCGTCAGGTTCGGAGGTGTCAGGGTGACCTTCTTCTTCTCCATGACGGCCAGCCGCGCGGCCAGATCCCGCGCCACGCCAACGATGGAAAGGGCGTCGGGGCGGTTGGGGGTGATGCTGATTTCCACCACCGCATCGAAGGGTTCGGCCACCGGGGTGTCCTCGGGGAGGATCCAGATCCCATCGGCGTCATCGGCGATACCGAGTTCCTTCTGGCTGCAAAGCATTCCCTGGCCATCGATGCCCATGATTTTCTTGGGCTTGAGTTCGAAGCCGTCGGGGAACTTCATGCCAAATCGGGCGACGGGAACGATGTCGCCTTCCTTGATATTGTGGGCGCCGCAGACAATCGTGAGCGGGTTGGGTTCGTCGGCCATCACCGAGCAGACCCGAATTTTGTCGGCCCCCTCGATGGGTTCAATCTTGAGGATCTTCCCCACCACCAGTTTTCCCGACACAAGGCCGAGATCGATGACCTCCTCGACCTCCAGACCGCATGTCACCAATGCCTCCAGCAGGCGATCAAGGGAGACATCGGTTTTAATGTACTGTTTCAGCCAACGAACGGAAAAACGCATGGGGGAAGCACCTTACTCCACGGGTTGAAAAGAGGCCGGATATCCCGGCGGGCGTGGTTCTTATCCCGCTCCCCGGGACGAAGGCAAAGGTTTAGTGGCGACCCCTGGCAGATCAAAATCAACCTTCCCTCCAATCCCCTCGTCATTCCTTGTTCAAGGGGCGGACTTCATCAATATATTCGATTCCCAAAGCACCCCGGCGAAGGACTTTTTCCAGCATCCCCTTTTCCATACCATCGAGGCGGCGCCAGTCCCT
Organism: Candidatus Sumerlaeia bacterium; assembly: GCA_020831705.1. GTDB lineage: Bacteria > Sumerlaeota > Sumerlaeia > SLMS01 > SLMS01 > JAFIGB01. The sequence goes on from JAFIGB010000121.1 coordinate 17,662, forward strand.
TGAGGTTGTTTCCATGCGGGATTCGGTTTTCTCCCCCTCCCAAACAACCACGATTCCCCGCGTATGGCGTGACCCGGGAAGGGCAGCGTTCCCCCGATCCTCCCAACGTGAGACAAGTTCCCCCCGCAACGCGGTCGTCTCTGATGTCGCCAGGGACTTATTGATGATCATCACCGGGCCCATCAAAAGAACCCCAACACAGACCACAAGGAACACAAAGATGGGAAAAACGAAAAGCACCCTCTGAATAAGGGACTCCCCATCCCGCTTCCCGACCTTTTCCATTCTGGAACTTCCCCACATGTAAAGCCCGACAACGGGAACGGCAAACAGGCAACTGATGAGGTACCATCCGACCCCACTTGTGGCGAGCCATGGACCGGACAAATGGAAAAGGGAAATAACAGCGCTTGTTACCAGAACGGCGGCAAATACCCGCTCCTGCCACCGACCTCGGTGTGGGGCCTCAAACTCGGTTGGGATTTCCTCTTCGTGGTTGCCTGCGTTCATGGGGGTAACCTGAAGCCATGCCACGGAGCGGATCAAAGAAAAAACCCGCCCCTGATGGGAGGGGCGGGTTGGGGACATCGTTTTGTACGGGGCTTCCATCAAGCCCGATCCTGGGCAGGGTGGTTACGGAGCCACGCCTGCATACCGGATAACGTACCCGGGTGAAATGGTTCCGTTCGTCGGGTCATAACGGCCATCAACAACAAACCGTGAGCGGGCACCATCACCGGGGCGAGCAGGCGGCAACTCGTTTGTTGGGCCAATCGACCAAAGTGCCCAGCGGAGTGGGGAGGCATTGGGGTTACGGGTTTGAACATTGACTGGGCCGTTTGCGGTCAACCCAGCGGCAAAGTCATTGGGAAGTTGGACCACAAAGCCCATACCCGAAGCATCAGAGGTCGTGAAGTTCTGAAAGGGACCATTTGGAAATTGTGAGTTGGAGCGAAGGCCAAAGCCTGCCTTGTCATACCCGAAGGGGGGCGTTCCGGGACGGGATTGAGCTCCAGCAGCGACGAATGTGGAAAAGGGATCGCCTGGGACGGATGTAAGATAGGCAATCGGTGTTGTGATACTTCCTGCGGGAATCCCGGCAAAAAGTACGCGCAGGGAGTTGCCGGCAAACTGAACAGTTGCAGGGTCCCGGTTGTGATCAACCCTGTATGATTCCATACCGGTGGCAATTGTACGAAGGTCCGCCTTCACTCGGCTGATCTTGGCTCTTGTCTGTGCCTCCAGAAAGTTGGGCACGGCGATGGCCGCAAGAATCGCGATGATGGCCACCACGATAAGCAGTTCGATCAGTGTAAATCCTCGGGTCGAAAATGGGTTCTTCACTGTTTTGGTCCTCTTGGAGCGAGATGTCAAAGACATGGCCGTGGCCCGCCCTTGCTTAAGAAGGTAAGGGAACCAACACGTTATGGGATCACGCAAGGCTTTTTGACTTCCAAAGCATGTTTTACGTCTCTTTTTCACCGAAACTCCACAAATCGCATGCTTTCGGGAGGGGGAAGGCCTGTCATGAATCAGAAAACGGCTTCCGAATGCCTGATTCTCTCATCGATTGTTTGCCATCGACTCCCCGCCTCCGTAGGAATCTAACCTTCCCTTACCCCTCCGGGGTCTCCCGGCGGGGTCATCCCATCGACGGAAACGGTGTTCTCCCAATCATGGATTTATTCGACGTGGCCGAGCGGCTGGAGGAACTTCGGCGGGAAATTCACCGCCACAATGACCTCTATTACAGGAAGGCAAAACCGGAAATTACCGATGCCGAGTATGATGCCCTCATGGAGGAACTCGCCACCATCGAGGCGGAAAACCCCAGCCTCGTCACCCCTGATTCCCCCACCCAGAAGGTCGGCAGCGATCTCTCAGAGGGCTTCGATACCGTCGCCCATCGCCTTCCCATGCTCTCCATCTCCAATACCTACAATGTTGCGGAGTTGCGGGAATTCGATGAGCGTGTTCGCAAGGGCCTCGGTGTCCCGCCCCCCTTGGATTACGCCGTGGAACTCAAAATCGACGGCATCGCCGTTTCCATTACCTACGAGGACGGGAAACTCGTTCGTGCCGTGACCCGGGGGGATGGAAAGAAGGGGGACGACATCACCCGCAATGTCCGCACGATCGACTCAATCCCTGCGAATCTGAAGGGTGAAGTGTCCGGAATCCTGGAGGTCCGCGGCGAGATTTACTTTGAGCGCCCTGATTTTCTCGCCATGAACGAACGTCGTGTCGCCGCTGGCCAGTCCCCCTTCGCCAATCCCCGCAATGCCGCAGCGGGGACCCTCAAGCTCCTCGATGCACGTCTCGTTGCCGAGCGGCCCCTCACCTGTTTCATTCACAGCCATGGCTTTGCCGACGTGGCGGGGCTTCCCCGCCAGCACGACGAACTCCTCCGATTCTACGAAAAGCTCGGCCTTCGCACTAATCCCCACACCCGGGTGGTTCAGGGCGTCGAGGGGGTCATGGAGATGGTGGAGGAATGGGAGGCCCGCCGCCACGATCTCACCTATGAAACGGATGGTCTGGTGGTAAAGCTCAACCGCCTCGACTGGCAGGATGCCCTGGGCGCCACCAGCAAAAGCCCTCGGTGGGTTGTGGCGTATAAATTCAGCGCCGAAGAGGGGGAAAGCACCCTTCTCTCCGTTGATTGGCAGGTGGGGCGCACCGGTGCGGTGACCCCGGTGGCCAACCTTTCCCCCGTCCAGCTGGCCGGAACGACCGTCAAGCGAGCCACCTTGCACAATGTGGAGGAACTCGAGCGCCTCGGCATTCGTATTGGTGACCGTGTTCTCATCATCAAAGGGGGGGAAATCATCCCCAAGGTGGTCTCCGTTCTGGTGGATCAACGGAGCGGTGAGGAGACGGAAATCGACATTCCCCGCCAATGCCCCTCCTGCGGCAGCGATCTTGTGCGCCACGAGGAGGAGGTTGCCCTGCGCTGCATTAATTCCGCCTGCCCCGCCCAGGTCCGAGAATGCATCCGCCATTACGCCTCCCGGGGGGCGATGGATATCGAGGGGCTGGGGGAGAAGGTCGTCGACCAGTTGGTGGAGGCCGGGTTGGTGAAAGCCATTCCCGATCTATACACCCTCACCGTGGAGCAGGTTGAAGTCCTCGAGCGCTTTGCCGAAAAGTCCGCCGTTAACCTTGTCGATGCCATCGACAAAAGCCGCACCCAGTCCCTCGCCCGTTTTCTCTTTGCCATTGGAATTCGTTTCGTGGGTGCAACCACTGCTGCCGATCTCGCACGCCATTTCACCACCCTGGAAAAATTCCGTCAGGCTGGCCGTGATGAATTGATCGCCATTGATGGCGTGGGTGAAAAGGTCGCCGATTCCATTCTTGAGTTCTGGGCCCGACCGGAAAACACCGCCATGGTCGATCTTCTCGTCGAGCACGGTCTTGCGCCTCCCGAGGACACATCCGGTGCGGAGCGTGAGGAACACCTTGATGAGGCCTTCTCCGGCAGGACCTTTGTCCTCACCGGGGAACTCGCTGCCATGACGCGGGGCGAGGCCAAGGCTGCCATTGAAAAGCGCGGTGGCAAGGTCACCGGGTCCGTCAGCAAGAACACCAATGTTGTCGTTGCCGGGGAAAAGGCGGGGAGCAAGCATGACAAGGCCGTCAAGCTCGGCATTGAAATTTGGGACGAAAATCAGTTCCTCGCCGCCATCAGCGAGTAATCCAAAACCAAGGTGAATCGAACATGAAATTACGCATCAAGGGCAACACAATCAGGCTCCGTCTATCCAAGGCGGAGGTCGAAACCGCCGCCGCCGATGGTGCCATTCGCGAGGTGCTACACATCCCCGGTGGAGCCACCTTCGCCTATGAACTTCGTGCCGACGCCACCCTCTCGTCACCCTCCGCATCCTTCGATGGGGCCACCCTGGCGGTGCTTTTGTCGCCGGACGGATTGAGGACCTGGGCGACCTCGGATCAGGTGGGGGTTACCGCCGAGCTTCCCCTGAACGAGGAGGAAAACCTTATCGTTCTCGTGCAAAAGGACTTCGAATGCCTCCATCGTACCAGCGAGGAGGAGGACAAGGCAGATCTATATCCCCACCCCGGCCGTAAAGATGACATTTGATGCGCCCCTGCCTCTTGCCGCGGCAATTCTTGCCGGGGGAGGAAGCACCCGCATGGGCCAACCCAAGGAAGGGATTCTTCTGAGGGATGGGCGTCCCATGGCCGATCATGTCCACGATGCCGTGGCCTCCATGGGCATTCCCATTGCCGTTCTCGGATCACCCACCGTGTGGACTCCCCCCGAAGGCACCACCATACTTCCCGACCGGCAACCCGGTCAGGGGCCCCTTGCCGGCATTGATGCCCTCCTCCATTGGGGAAGGGCCCGCGTCTATATTGTTGTATGTTGCGACCAGCCCCTCCTCACCCCGGAAATAATGAGCTTTCTGGAGGCGCGTGCTTCAATGGCGACCGACCGTCCCCTCTTCCTTCGGACGGAATGTGGCCGCGACCTTGATCCCTTTCCCGGTGTCTATCCAGTCTCCCTCGCGCCGCTTGTCGCCGATGCCCTCGCACGGGGCAGCAGGGGAATGCGCAGGCTGTTTTCCTCCATGGCTGATTGGCATACGGTCCCCGATCAGTGGGAACACCTCACCGCAAGCATGAACGACAGGGAGTCACTTCGTCGCGCCGGACTGCTCCCCGGCAACTGAATATCCAACGAGTTTACGGTCGGGGCAGATCCACGATTTTGTATAGACGCCCGCCACCGTCCTCATCCTCAAGTACCAGTTCCAGATGCGCGCCCGCAAAGTCACTGGCCGCACCCACGGGGAAATCCGACCCCGTCGCCAGGTGCGTCACATCCAACGTGGCCACATGGCGGGCGATGGCCTCGCGCTCCCAACCCAGGCGATTGAGGACCAGCACAATCTCGTCGCTCACGCATTTCACGTTTGGCAGAAACCGCGACTCGATGAGCACAATGGACGGTGTCTCCAATCCGAACAGCACCCGATCCTCCGGCCCCAATTCCCTGTCCATGGCCACGACAAAGGCATGGTGGGGGTCGTGTTTCTCCAGCCAGTTGTTCACGGCGGTGGTCGTCAACAGCGGCCATCGTGGAGGCACCGCAATGCTTTTTGCACCCGGTTGTCGATACATGTTGATGGAGTAAAATGCCTGCATAAAAAGGAGGATCAGCAGCGCCGTCACCACGAGGAGGAGCTTCCGCCGTTCCGCTGTGTTGGCCAGCAAAACCACCCCTGTTGCTCCCGTAACGAGGGCAATCGGCCACGCCACAATCAGGAATCTCCAGAACGGTGCCTGAATGAGCAGGAACGTCATGGGCAGCGTCACCAGGGCGGGGAGCCACCTGGCTCCATCCATCGGGTCCTTCCCGTACCGACGCGCCAGAATCAGCGCCAACATCCCCATCAGACCCCAAATCACAAGACCATTTACGTTCGTCAGGAGTGTGTTCGAAATCACAACGTATAGATGGGTCAGGCTGGGAATCAGGATCTCCGACAGGACGCGCTCCTCGGGGTTGTAGTAATCATTGAATTGATTAAAGGAGACCTCCAGACTTTCCCGCACCGGAAACACCTGCCACAGAAATGGGAAGAACGGATTCCCCGTCTGGTTCACCGACCTGATCAGCCACGGCAACGCCATGGCCAGCATGGGAAGCACAATCATCAGGGTCTCCCGGAAAAACCGCCGGGGTGGCCATTCGCCATGGCTATACATCTGTATAAGGCGCAACATTGCCGCCGGCGCGGCAATTCCCCCGGCAAGAAGCCAACCCGTGTCCTTCACGCCGATGCTGAACCCCAGGAGTACACCGGCAACCGCAAGGGGGCGATCGTCCCCCGGCTTCGCCAGCCATCCCATCAGCATCCCCACCGCCGTGATTGTATAGACGCTTTGGCCGGCGTCCACCTGAGCCGTTGTCCCCCAGCGGCTGTACTCCTCCAGCAACACGGCAAGGACCATCACCACCAACCCGGTCCGGCGTCCGGCAAGCCATCCCGCCAGCGCCCCTGCCGCCATTGCCGCCACCAGGCACCGGCCCAACTCCAGCACCCGCGGCGCACCAATGTCGCCGGGAGCGAGAAGCATCGCCCACAACGATCCCGACTGGGAAAGGAAGGTGAAGTAAGACATCACCTCCGTCGGCAGCCCCACCACCCGTCCCTCGTTCATCCACGCCCGTGGAGCGGCAAGATGGTACACCACCTCGTCAATTTCCAACTCCGGAACCAGCGCCAGGGAAAAGAGAACCACCGCCGCCCCCCCCATGATCAGGCAAAGCACCGCCTCCACCGGGGAGCGGGGGAGGGCCCGGGAAAGCCGGGTCCATGGAATACTGGCCGCACCCACCGCTGCCAGACACCCCGTGGCCAGCAAAAGCACCCCGCGGGAGGGAAAGGCCACCGCGCCCACCACATAAAGGAGCGTGGAGCAAAGCCCCATCCCCAGCGCCACCCGCACCGCAATTCCAAAGAGGACCTCCGAAACCCTCGGCACTTGGTCAGGACTGCCCAGGCCAGGAATTGAAATCGGAGTCAGGCGCTCCAGAAGCGAAACCGCTCCATGGCAGGCAAAAAGAATGAGGAGGACAGTGGGCAGGGCGATCATGGCCATCGTTTCCGGCAAAGGGGGGCCGGGTGTCGACGGAAGAGTTGAGAGACCCAAAAGGCATGCTTGCAATTAGTCTTGCCGAATGGGAATTGTGTTGCGCGGAGATCGTTTCTCCTCGACAGGCGGGGGGGTGTATTCGCATTTTACAATTCGATGGTGTGGAGATACTTCAGGGGAATGAATCTGAAAGAATGACAAGCAGTCATCCCGACAACGAAGGCAGGGAGCGCCAAACTCCGGATAATTCCGGTGACGATGCCTTGGATGATATTCCCACCACACGGATGCGAAAGGGCGTGTCGCCCTCGCAGGAGCCGGAAAGCGACCGCGAGTCCGACCCCGATGGCGTCCTCAAACCCTTCTTCCCCACCCCCCGGGCCCCATTTCCCGGCGTTAATCAGGGCGACTGAAAAAAAATCGTCTTATTTGG
>JAFIGB010000487.1 GCA_020831705.1 Candidatus Sumerlaeia bacterium
GCAACCTGATCTGCGCCTGCCCAAGCCCGGAAGCGTATCGTTAAGCCAGGCTTACCAGTGTTTGTAGTTAATAAGATGCTTAATGGCTTTAAATAAGATGTTTAAAGTTAATAGGATGTTTAATCAATAAATAGAGCCCACTAGAAATAGTGGGCTTTTATTTAACGATTGGAACGATGTTTAATAAAAAATAAAATATCAAGTTTTTTGAGCAGCGCGATTAGTACCATACTTGATAGCTCTAAATCCTCAATTAAGTTTTATGCTTTGTTTCAGTTTATATACTGTAAAGCGACTTACTATCCATGTATCGCTTTTGTATCCGAGCGCCTCTACTTGCGATTACGGCTCGGAGGAATAGATACCTGCGATTTTTCAATACTCTCTTTGACCCACAACGCCCACTGTTTTAATGAACGTCCATTTCGCGCCTTGGAGCCCTCTGACCAACTTAAATCGTATGCGTCGGAAATTATGCCCGCAAGTTCATTTGAGTGAATATTAGGAGTATCTTTTAGAACCTCAATGCACTCCATTAATGACCTTTCATTTTTTGCCGCTGCCCAGATCGCTTCCTTAATGCCTCCTGATTTCTCAATGGATTCCGTATTGGGGAATACCATACCATCGTTAATCATAACCAGCTCAAATCGTTTAAGCACCGCAAGCTCGTTTCGTTTTACCGTTTCTATCTTAGTTCCTGCGTTAGATATAGCATCTAGAGCTGAGAATGCTGCGAAGGGTGATACTGCGGCAGTAAAGACTTTCCCTCGTTGTTTTCCTCGTCTAGCTATACTACTTTTGTCTGTTATCACTGCGCCGGTATCCTGCACAACCACACTATTCCCTGCGCGTAAGAGGTAGCCACAGTAAATTAGATAATTTATCAATCGACTAGAGTATGTGTTCCATGTCTTTTCTCCGAACTTAGCTTTTGGTAAACATTCCTTAAGCGTCTCGCGCACGGTGCTAAATGTTATTGTTTTTCCAGAGAAATTTTTAAATAAAGTCACTTTTAGAGAGTGCTTTGCAAGTGTTTCACGCAACTGCTTCAATATCGAATTTTGGTCATTTGCCCCTAGTTTTTTACTTATCTTAAAGGCCGTTCCATTTCGTTCGGCTAATCCAAGCATTACTAGATCAGCGCCGATATTCCAAACAGTTTTCTCGCCAAGCCCTACCATGTCACCGATATCCCCAGCGTGAGTGAAATTATTGACACTTAGTTTAGTACATATGTTTATAACAGATGATGGATCTGAGGTAGGGATGTAGTTGTAAGGTACAACTGGTATTCGATTAGTTAATAGATAATCTTTAAAAATATCCCAGTAAATATTTAGTCGGTCGCCACTCTTTATTACTAATCTTTTATTAACAAGATTATTTAAAACCGTTGTTCCAGATGTTTCTATTATTTCGCTCCAGTCTGCGGGAGCCTTTTGAGCAATAAGTTTTAGGCATACTGATTCTTGATGGGAAAGCGTGTTAAAATCAGCCTCAAATAGCCGTTCAACATCAAGGTCAAGAAGTACCGAATCAGCTTTTTCTCCCTTAGCCATCCCTTCATACAAGTTAATACATAACTTCTTAAGAAGCCATGGGAATCCTTGGCTAACCTCAGAAATTTGGTGCCTTATTTCAGCAGATATCTTCTGGTTTATTTCTTTTTCAAACTTGGTAATTGACTTTGAAATCTCGCCACTTTCGAAAACATCTAATCGATACTCTCGCCTGAGATCAGCTAACTCATGCCATAAGTAATATGCAGGATGATCCTGCTGGGTCGTACTGTCTGTCTTCCATGCAAAACCAAGCACAAGATTGCCTTGGTTACTTGCGACGTCTAGCATTAAGGCTTTTGCTGCATTAAATATTCCATATAAATCGGGTTTGGAATATAGCTCTTCAAACTGGTCGAAAATTAGACAAACAACCTGTTCTTTTTTTCCTAATGAAAGCAAATATTCTTGAATGCTTTTGGAGTTTAGGGGGGAGCTAGGGTCATTTAGTGTTAGCTCGATTTTGTCGCCGAAGCCAAACCTTTGAGCTTCTCTCAATGCTGCAATAAGCGAAGCTGGAATATAAGATGACTCTCGGGCACCCCGTATATCTACAGCGTAAACAAAATACTTGTTTTTGTATCGTTTATTTCGAGAACGGTCTCTGATTTTTGCAATTAATGAGCTTTTTCCTAAACCTGAGTTTCCAGTTATTGCAAATATTTTTGTCGCGTTACTTTCTTTGGAAGACCCTAAGAATTTCAAAATTTCCTTTTGAGTGGAATCTCTACCTACAAAGTCTTCAGGGCGAGCTGGTCGGTAATCGTCCCACGATTCTCCAGTTTGTACTTGAATAACCGCGGGTAAATTTTTTGATATAGTCGAAGGTGTAATCTTCTCTTCGTCTAATCCAACATTAAGGTTATAGTCAGTAATTGTTGAATCTAAAGATGAAATATTTTGAATGGTTTCCTTGTCTCGAATATGTGTCCCGCTCGAAGCATTGTAAATTAGAACCCCAAAGGGTGCTCCACCTTTCAATGTGTAAACACACCAGTACATACCAAAATCTGATAATAAAAGCAGCCAATCGCCTAGATTCTCTGAGGCTCCAATAAACTCACTTGCCGCTGTCTCTGGTGGAGCAACTACTAACCTTGAACTTTTAAGCGCATCAATAATTTCCTTCGGTTGGTAGAAGCTTAGCCTCTCTGATTTGGTTCTCGGCTTCGTCTTCCAGTTTTCCACAAACCCTTTTGCGTCTTTAGTTAGATCCGATGTTGAAATTAACCAACCTTCTGAATATTCTTCATAATCGACGGTACCCCAAAGTTGACGTAAAACAGATGCGGCTAAGGGGTCTTTATGAGCTTTGCACTCGACATAAATTTGTTTGCCGTTTACTTTGTGCTTACAAAGGAGGTCGAGTTCAGCACCAACTGTTCTGATTTCCTTAATGACTTCATAATGTTGCGCTTCTAATAGCTTCTCCGCCAAATTCTCTAAAAGGTCTCCTTTAGCTTTGGGTGTAGCACCTTTTATACATGCCACGTCAATTTTCATGTGCTATCCTTACTCATAATTTCACATTTAAATTCTATCTAGTTATTTGTTATCTAAGTAAAAACCTTGATTCTTATTGAGTATTAAAAAGGTAAGCTACGTTTTAGTTTATTTTGCTATTGATTATTTTCGATGTAGCTTAATTATCAAAATACTCTTCGTCTATTTTCTTCAAGTTCAAGACCTGCTCATCCCTGCACCCGATGTTGTATCGCAACATAAGCTTGGCCAGTTCATTGCCGTCGATAAGGACAATTCTCGTACCTAGATCTTTTGCTGTTTGAATGGCTGATCCTGTAAAAGCAGATGTGGTTATAAAAATTCCTTTCTGTGCCTTCTTCAAATTGAGTGCACCGAAAAAGTC
>JAFIGB010000126.1 GCA_020831705.1 Candidatus Sumerlaeia bacterium
GGTCGGCGAGGATCACCGCGATGTCATGGCTGGCGGTGGAGTAACCCGGTTCGCCCGGGTTGAGAAGTTCATGGCCCGCACGGAGCATTTCCTCGCCGCGATTGATCCTGCCCGCGACCATGTGTTGGCGGCCCATGCGCACGTTGGACATGCCAAGGATGCGGCGGGCCGAGGAGTCGTAGTTTTCGAGTTGGTCCTGTCCAAAGTAATCACGGACGAGGCGCCGCGAAAGCTCCTGGCGCATCAAGTTTGCCGCGGCGATGGCGTTATCCGTGCCTGCGGTGGTTTCCGCCCTGTACTGTTCAGAGGCAAAATTGTTCAGGGCAATGGCGATGTCCTGAACCGCCCCGCCGTGGCGGGTGTGGAATTCATTGTCGAGTTGATACGCCTCAAGGAGGGTCCGCCATGCGTCCATCGGTCGCTGGCGCTCAAGCTGCCCCGTGGCCTCACCTACCTTGGTATCCGCCCTTTCCGGGGTTGCCCAGGCGGCGGAAACCAAAACGACGGCCACCAGAAGGGCGTGCATCACGATACGCGAGCACCGGGGTGCGCGGAATAACAGGACATCAGGTTTCATGGAGACCTCCCTCGGAGAACCGTTTACATCCTTCCCTCGCATCATTTCTTCACCAATTGGGGAATACAGGTGCAAGCCTCATCCACAGAACCATGGCCTCCCATGGTGCAAATCTCATATTTCGCAGGGATACTTGAGGATTTGGATGGCGGTGCCAAGGAGAATTGAGGGGTTTCGGGAGGCGTCTAGACGGTGTTTTGGTGGCTTCCTGGCACCATTCCCGGCACTTGCCTTGCTCCTGACAGGGAGGGATGGTACCTTTTTGCTGTCCTCGAGGAAGGGGCTGACCTTTTGAGTGAAAACCAGAAATTAACCCGTATTGTCATCCTTGGTGGAGGCTTTGCAGGGGCCTATCTTGCCCAATCCCTGGAGCGCCACGCGAAGCGATACAACCTCCATATCACCCTTGTGGACCAACGGAATTACTTCATTTTTTACCCCCTCCTTGTCGAGGCCGGCATCGGGAGCCTGGAACCCCGCCACGCGGTTGTTTCCCTCCATCAATACCTGAAAAAGACTACTTTGCTCATGGGGAACGTGGTGTCTGTCGATGATGACACCCGCGAGGTCCATTGCCAACTGGCGGGGACGGATTTCCGCAAGGCCCTGCCTTATGACCATCTGGTTGTGGCCCTTGGGAGCGTGACCCGGCTTCCGCCGGTGCCGGGTCTTGGGGAATACGGGCTTCGCCTCAAAACCATGGCTGACTCGGTGGGGCTTCGTGACAGGGCCATCCAGTTGCTTGAAATCGCCAATCACCTGGAAGATCCGGCCCAGCGCGCCGAATGGCTCAATCTGGTGGTCGTGGGGGGAAGTTTTACCGGTGTTGAGTTTGCCGGGGAGTTTCAGGCTTTCATGGCCAAGGCGGCCAATTCCTACCCAAATATCAGCGGCAGCGATGTGAAGATCCACCTGGTGGAAGCCACCGATCGCATTCTTCCCGCGCTCGAGCCCTCCCTGGCGGATTACGCCCGCCAGCACATGGAGCGCCGCGGGGTGGACATCCGCCTCAATCAGTACGTGACCCGCATCGCCCACGCCCATGCGGAGCTCTCCAATGGGGACAAAATTCCCACCAGAACGGTTGTCTGGTGCGCCGGGATTGCTCCCAATCCTCTCCTGAAGGAAATGCCCATCCCGTTGAACGAACAAGGGTATGTCAAAAGCCGGGCCGACCTGCGTGTGGAGGGGAAGGACCATATTTGGTCCATGGGTGATTGCGCCAGCGTCCCCAGTCCCGACGGAACCCCCTACGCTCCCACGGCCCAGAATGCCACCCGCCAGGCGCGCCATGCGGCACGAAACATCCTGCTTGTTCTGAAGGGCGAGGAACCGGAGCCATGCCGCCTCCGCGCCCTCGGTTCTCTGGCATCCATCGGGTGCCGGTCTGCCGTGGCTTCCGTAATGGGCGTCAAGCTTTCCGGCTTTGCGGCGTGGTGGCTTTGGAGGACTGTTTACCTGATGAAGATGCCGACTTTCAGCAGAAAAATCAGGGTGATGCTGGACTGGACTGCCGACCTCTTCTTTACCCACGATGTGGTTCAGTTGGGTATCCATCAGCTTCGCAGGGCCGAAGAACGGGACAAGGAGCGGGAATCAGGTGTTGTGGATCGGGAAGGTTTGTAGCTCCCCGGGCACATTGGCTGGACACACCCGCCGTGACCCGTGCAGGTTGAGGGGGTGGACTTCATGAAAAGGATTGGAAGCCAATGGATGATCTTTCCCCCGAAATTCTGGAAAAACTACTGAAGGCGGCCCGCGAGGTTCAGCAGCGTGCCCATGCCCCCTACTCAAAATTTCTGGTCGGCGCGGCCCTCCTTACCGACAAGGGGAGGATCATCACCGGCTGCAATGTGGAAAATGCCAGTTACGGTCTGACGGTCTGCGCCGAGCGGGTGGCGCTGGGGCGTGCCGTGGCCGAGGATGCCGGCAAGCCGGTTGCCTGTCTGGTTGTTGGCCCGACGGCGGAACCGCTGACCCCGTGCGGGGCGTGTCGCCAGTCGCTGCTGGAGTTCAACCCCTCGATGCGGGTGATTTGCGTTGGCCGCGATGGTCGCCGGATTGACACCACCGCCGGTGAACTCCTTCCCCATTCCTTCGGGGCGGATGAGTTGGAGAAACCCCGCGAATGAGTCCCGAGGGGACATCGCTCCATCTGCCCTCCCACCAGCGCTATACATGCAAGCGTTGCGGGGATGGATGCCATATTTTCAATGAATATCCCCTGGACGCCGAAAGCCGGCGCCGCCTGGCGGATCTTGCCGTGGAGGACCTCCTCCCCTCCGAGCTTCGGGACGCGGGGTATTCCGAGCCTGCCGTCCTGGATCCGGCCAAGACCGTCCTCAAGCGCAGGAAGAGCGACCGCGCCTGTGTTTTTCGGGATGAGGACATGCTTTGTTCCATCCATCGCGAGCACGGGCTGGAGGCCAAGCCGCGCGTTTGCCAGGACTTCCCCTTCCGCTTCCTGACCACCCCCATCGGTGTCTATCCGGGAGTAAGCTTCGCCTGCACCGCCGTCCTTGAAAACCACGGCGATGAACTGGCCGGGCAGCGCGACACCCTCACGGATCTATACAAGGTGTCCGGTGCGGTGACCGTGCGGACCGATCCGGTCCTTCTCACGGACCTCCACCAGCTGAGCTGGCCCGCCTGGGAGCGGACCCTCGGCGCCCTCGACACCATCATCCGCACGCCGAACCGCGAAGTGGGCGAGTGCCTCGCCGCCCAGGCTGTCTATCTGGATCTTTTCCGCAACCTCGTGGCGTCCCTGCGGCATGATTACCCCGCCCCCGGTGGGGGAACGAAGGATCGCCCCGTGCCCTGGCCCCCCGATTGCGGCCAGCAAAAGGACGAAGAGGCGGCAGCGGCGATGGCCCGCCAGTTTACCGGCGACGGCGATGTTTCCCGGCTGTTTGACCTCGCCGGGCGGGCGAGGGCTGTTCCGGTGATGCAGCGGACGCTGCTGGGGCTGATGGCGTCGTTTCGGGCCGGACTCGATGCTGGCGACAAGCGTCCGGGCCGCTTCACCGCCATCAGTCGGATCCTCACGACATGGTTTTTTCAGGCAACACGCCTCGGACCCTTGCGCCTCCCCGGCATTCCTGATTCTTTTGGGCGGCGCGACCTTGAGGGCATCGCCATCAATACCAACGACCCCGAAATCCACGACGTGCTTCAACGTTACTTTTCCCATGCCCTATTTCGCCAGGATCTCCTGATGGCCCGCAATGCCTGGATCGGCCAGCGCTGGCAACTGCTCCATTACGCCCTGATTCGTGTCTATGCAGCAGCCGATGCCCTGCAGCGCGGCGAGAACACCGCCTCGGTGGTTTCCTTCCGCATGGCCATCCGCAATGTGGAGAAGTACTTCGTCTTTCACGGCGGGTTTCAGCGTCTCTTCGACCAGTATCCCGCGCTGGGCCAGCTTTTTGATGCAGCAGCCGCCAAGCCCACATATCCCGCCACCATGATCCTCGACCCACGGAGCTAGACATCATGCCGGACGCCAAGGGCATCACCTGGGACCTCACAAGTTATTTCCCCGAATTCAATGGGCCGGAAATGCAGGAATTTCGCCGTGGCATTGAGGAGCGCCTCGACAAGGCCCTCGCCCTTGCCACCCCGTTGGGAACACTGGCGCCGGAAACCTTCGAGACCTGGGAGGAGGTCATCCTCATCATGGAGGATCTCCAGGCGCGTTTCTCCCATTTTTCCTCGTATGTCGGCTGCCTTTCCTCCGCGGATGCGAACAACGAGGATTACTCCGTGGAGCAGGGGGCGCTGGGTGTGCTTGCAACACGCTTCGAGGAGGTCGGCACCCAGTTTCTCCGCGCCCTGAAGGGAACGACGGACGGCGATTTCGAGGCGTTCCTCCAGCGTCCCGACCTTGCCGGTGCCTCCCATGCCCTTGAACGCTTCCGCAGGGAGGCCGCCCACTCCATGGATACGGAGCGGGAAGTTTTGGCCGCACGAATGGAGGTCGACGGACTCAAGGCCTGGGGGCGTCTATACAATACGGTCTCGGGAAAGCTGGAGTTTGACATGGAGTGGCCCGATGGCAGGTCGGAAACGCTCCCCATCGCGCGGCGCCGCTCCCTCCTTGAAAACGGGGACCGCCGGGTTCGCCGGGCCGCCTTCGACGGGGGCAACCGGGCGTGGAAGACCGTCGAGCCCGTTACAGCGGCGGCAATCAATCACATTGCCGGATCACGCCTGACCCTCAACCGCGAGCGCGGCATCACTCATTTTCTTGACCCGGCCCTTTTCCAAATGGGCATCAGGGGGGAAACTCTCGAGGCCATGTATGCAGCCATCGACGGGCGGATGGACCTGTTGCGGTCGCTGGCGGGGGCGAAAGCGAAGCTGCTTGGGCAGGACAAACTGGCGTGGTATGACCTCGCCGCCGCCGTCCCACCGGAGGACGAGCCCGCCATCACCTGGAACCGGGCCGTGGAGATGGTGGAGACCTCCTTTCGCGCTGTCTATCCAGACCTGGCCGATTACTTTCTCCGCATGCTCGAGAACCGCTGGATCGAGGCGGAATCACGAAAGGGAAAGCGCCCCGGGGCCTTTTGCACCGGCAGCCACCTGACACGGGAAAGCCGTGTCTATATGACGTTTACCGGGTCGCTGGGTGATGTGCGCACCCTCGCCCACGAGGTCGGCCATGCGTGGCACCACCAGGTCATGCGCGACCTTCGCTCCATGGCCCGCCGTTACCCGATGACCCTGGCGGAATCGGCGTCGACCTTTGCGGAGCGGATCCTTTCCGAGGGGCTGCTTGCGGATCCGGGGCTCACGGTGGCGCGGCGCCGGGAAATCAGCGCGCTGGAGCTTTCGGAATCCGTTGTCTATCTCCTCGACATCACGACCCGTTTCCGCTTTGAACGGGCATTCCACGAGGCCCGTCAGTGCGGTGAGGTCAAGGCATCCACCCTTTGTGCCATGATGGAGGAAACCCAGCGGGCTGTGCTTGGGGACATTCTTGAGGAGGGTGGTACCGATCCGCTGTATTGGGCCTCCAAGCTGCATTTCTATATCACCGGGGTGACCTTCTACAACTTCCCCTACACGTTCGGATTCCTTCTCAGCCGTGCCCTGTACAGGATTTTCGAGAAGGAGGGATCGGCCTTCCTGCCCCGCTATGAGGAGTATCTGCGCATGACGGGAAGCACCACGCCGGAGGAGGCGGTGCGCCGTTCCATTGGCGAGGATATATCCACTCCCGAATTTTGGCTGATGGCCATCGACACCCTTTCCCCCCATGCAACAAAACCATCCGGAGACACCCATTCATGAGAATTCTGCTAGTCGGTAACGGAGGCCGCGAGCACGCCCTTGCCTGGCGTCTGGTGCGCTCGCCATCCGTCGTCCAGGTCAATTGCCCCGGCGGTAATCCCGGGATCGCCCAGATTGCCACGGCCCTTCCCACCGTGCCCAGGTCAAACCCTGAGTGGGTGGACTTCGCCCGGGATTATCGTGCCGACCTCGTTGT
>JAFIGB010000129.1 GCA_020831705.1 Candidatus Sumerlaeia bacterium
ACTTCCTCGCGGGAGATACCAAAGTCGCCCAATTCCTCGTCGGTGGGGAAGTAGGGGGTCTTGCAGGTCGGGCAGATTGTTCTCAGCAGGCGCTGCCCAACGACTGCCTGAATCGTGGAGGTCAGAAGGAACGGCTCCACGCCCATGTCGATAAGACGGGTAACGGTGGCGGCGGCGGAGTTGGTGTGCAGGGTGCTCAACACCATGTGTCCCGTGAGCGCGGCCTGAATGGAGATCTGGGCAGTTTCCACGTCGCGAATTTCACCGACGAGAATGACATCGGGGTCCTGACGCAGGATACTGCGGAGGCAGGCGGCAAAGGTGAGACCCACCTTCGCATTGATATTCACCTGGACGATGCCGGGAAGTTCGAATTCCACCGGATCCTCGGTGGTGATGAACTTGGTTCCCGAGTCATAAATTTCGCGAAGCGTTGCATACAGCGTCGTCGTCTTTCCGGAACCGGTCGGCCCGGTGACCAGAACAAGGCCGTTTGGTTTACGGGCACGGATCAGGTAGGACTTCATGACGTCCTCCTGCATGCCCAGCTGGTTGACGCCGAGCATCATACTCGATTTGTCGAGCACGCGCATGACGATGGACTCGCCGTGGACAGTGGGAACGCAGGCAAGACGAAGGTCGACCTCGCGACGATCAATGTTAAGGCGGATACGACCGTCCTGGGGACGGCGGTTTTCGGAAATATTGAGGGCCGCCATAACCTTGAGGCGGGTGATCAGGCCCAGCTGAAGGCTCTTCGGTGGCGAGGGAATTTCACGAAGCATCCCGTCCACACGATACCGAATGCGAAGCCGGCCGGCGAACGGTTCGATGTGAAGGTCGGAGGCACGGTCCTTGACGGCCTGAATCAGCAGGAGGTTGACCAGCTTGATGACCTGGGGCTGATTTGCCAGATCCTCCACGCTGATTTCCACCTCGCCCTCACGGACCATGCTGGATTTTTGCCCTTCCTCCATTTCCAGCACGCCGATGACTTCCTCGATGCCTTCCTCGCCCTCGCCGTAGTGCTTGTCGATGGCATCAATAATGTCCTGCTCGTTGCAGACGACCGGTTCGATGTCATGTTCGGGAAGCATGAGCCGCAGGTCATCGACGAGGGTGATGTCCATGGGGTCGGCAATGGCAATGGTCAGGACGGGCTTCCCTTTTTCGGGCTGCTCCTCCATGACGGGGAAAATGCGGCGCTCGCGGGCGGTGGTGGAAAGAATGAGCGAGGTGAGCTTGTCGACGAGGTCCTCGTCGGTGAGGTCGTATTCCTTGATGTCCTTGTAGGCAAGTCCCGCCTTTTGGGCGATGTCCTTGAGAAATTCCTGGGGATCGGTAAGCTGGCCGATGCCGACATCGATGTCCTCGTCGGTGAGGTTGGCAGTGAAGGCATCATGGGAAACACCACTTGATTGGCCCTTACCGCCCACACGCCCGGCGGATTCCCCCGCCTTGTCGACAGCACTTTGCAGCTTCTTGCGAAGTGGTTTATCCTTTTTCAGGTTCATGCCCCCCTCGATCTTGAGGAGCATCTCCATTTCCTTACGGGCATTCTTGAAGTTGGTATTTTCTTTCATATTTACATGCATCCTTTAGGCGGCGATTGAGGACGGTCGGCCCGCATGCCTCTTCCCGTGGGGAGGAAGCCCCGCCATCACAACCCTTTCGAGGGCGGTCTGAAAAGTGAAATCCGGTCCACTGGAGGAAAAAAGAAGACCCCGGAGCGGCGTCCTGACCGTTCCGGGGTTTGTTCCCTGCGTTTGTGGGGTGAATCTCAGCCGGCAAAATGCCCGCTCACGTAGACTTCCTGGCCGGGAAGCAGGTTCACCGGTCCCGCATGATACTTGCGGTAGAATTCGGCGACGGACTGATCGTTTTCCCATGCCATGGTAACGAAGAACGTCCGCTCCGGGTCTTCTATTTGAAAGGAGTCGATCGCTTCACTGGAGACGTCCTCGGGGGAGAAGTAACTCGCCCAAAGGTGACCGGGGTGCTTGCGCGCCGCCGATATCCACTTGTCAAGGGTCCGCCTCGCCGCTTCTGCCTGGCCGTGCTTGACGACCGTCTTGATCACTTCGACGTACATACCGTCTTCCTCTTTCTGTGAATTTCCCAAAGGACATGTCTGCCTTCGGGGGCCACACCCATTCCCTACCCGGGGTGACCAACATCTCGGCGCACCGGCCACCCTGGGGCGATTCCGGTTGTCACCACGACTCAATGCCTCTTGAAACGAATCCCAAACAGGGGGGGGCTTTACCTGCCCCCGTCCGGGTGGGCGGCACTTAACGCCCCCGCCCCCTGAAAATCAACACGATTTCTCCCCAATCCGGTAAGATTTTCCTTACGCCCCGCTTCCAATCGTGACAAAATTTTCCTCTTTGGCTTTTTCAACCCGCGAAAATGCACCGTTCCCATGAAGACACTCCAAGATAAAATCGAAGCAGGGAAGGCCGTCATTGGGGTCGTCGGCCTCGGATATGTCGGCCTCCCCCTCGCCGCACTTTTCCTCCAGCGCGGCTTCCACGTCATTGGCTTCGACAACGATCCCGCCAAAATTGACCTGCTCAACGCCGGAAAATCCTACATCGGATACATCCCCGACAACACCATCACCGACCTGATGGGAACCGGCCGCTTCCAGCCGACGAGCGACCTCGCCCGCACCCGTCAGTGCGATGCCATCCTGATCTGCCTCCCCACGCCGTTGACCCGAAACCGCGAGCCGGACGTTTCCTATATCGTCCGAAACGCCGAGGAAATGTCACCCCACCTCCGTGCCGGGCAACTCATTGCCCTGGAATCCACCACCTACCCGGGAACCACCCGGGAGGTCCTCATCCCTGCTCTCGAATCCAGCACCGAACTCCGTGCGGGGACGGACTTCCATGTCGCCTACTCCCCCGAGCGGGAGGATCCCAACAACAAGACCCACACAACCGCCTCGATTCCCAAGGTGGTCGGGGCCATCGACGCCCCCTCCCTGGAGGCCGCCACCAAACTTTACAGCGCCATTGTCGAACGGGTCGTCCCTGTTTCCAGCACCGACGCCGCCGAGGCCACCAAGCTCGTCGAAAATATCTTTCGATGCGTCAACATCGCCATGGTCAACGAACTCAAGATGGTCTTCCAGCGCATGGGCATCGACATCTGGGAAGTCATCGCGGCGGCCTCCACCAAGCCCTTCGGCTACATGCCCTTTTTTCCAGGACCGGGCCTGGGCGGCCACTGCATCCCCATCGACCCCTTCTACCTGACCTGGAAGGCCCGCGAATACGACATGCCCACCAAGTTCATCGAGCTCGCCGGCGAGATCAACACCCACATGCCTTATTTCGTCGTCGCCAATATCATGGACGCCCTCAATCAGGAGGGGAAGCCCCTCCGTGCCAGCCGCATCCTCCTCGTCGGCCTCGCCTACAAGCCCGACGTCGACGACCTGCGCGAAAGCCCCACCCTCAAGCTCATTGATCTCCTCGAGGAACGGGGTGCCGCAACCGCCTACCACGATCCCCACATCCCCGAAATCAAACCCACCCGGGAATATCCCCACCTGGAGGGCCGCAAAAGCATCCCCCTCGATAGCGCCGGGGAATACGACTGCGTCGTCATCGCCACCAACCACGGCTGTATTGACTACCAGGCCCTTGCCCAATCCGCCCGCCTCATCGTAGACACCCGCAACGCCATGGCAGGCCAAAAAACCGCAACACCCATTCGGAAGGCTTAAGAGCCTCCAATTCCCATCCCACCCCAACTTTCGTCTCGACCGCGCCTCCCTGCCCCCCGCTCAATGGTCCCGTGAATTCTGTTGAGGAGACCACCACATTGACCAAGCCCCTTGAAAGCTTCATGGCCCCCCAGGATCTTACCCTGGAGGAAACATGCGAACTGCTCGAACTTGCCAAAGAGCTGAAAAAAGACCCCATACGAAGGGATCTTTACGGCAAGACACTTGCCATGATTTTCTTCAATCAATCGCTCCGCACCCGCATGAGCTTTGATATTGCCATGAACCAACTCGGGGGGCATGCCTCGATCCTCGATATTGGCGCCGGAACCTGGGATCTCGAGCATCGCGACGATGTCGTCATGGATGGCTCGGCCTCCGAACACATCCGCGAGGCCGCACGGGTCACCTCCCGCTACGCCGACGCCATCGCCCTGCGCGCTTTTCCCAAGTACGACACCAATTGGGAGGAAAACCGCCGCGAGCTTATCCACAACGGCTTTATTCGCGAGGGCACCGTCCCCCTCATTAATATGGAGTCGCCCCTCCACCACCCCTGCCAGGGGCTGGCTGACATCCTCACCATCCACGAAAAGCTCGGCCCGCCGAAGCAGGTTCCCATCGTGATTTCCTGGGGATGGCACATGAAGCCCCTCCCCATGGCGGTGACCGACAGCATTTTCGTCGAGGCGGCGAAGCACGGCATGGAAGTCCGCCTTGCCCATCCCGAGGGGTGGGAGCTCGATCCCGAAATTACCGCCACCGCGGAGACCCTCGCCAGCCAGGCAGGCGGGTCGGTGAAGGTGTATAACGATCTCGACGAGGCCCTCCCCGGAGCCCGTGCCGTCTATTTCAAGAGCTGGGGCAGCCTGCGCAATTACGGCAATCCCCAGAAGGAAATGGCCGAAGCCCTCGCCCACCGCGAGAAATGGCACCTCACCATGGACCACATGCGCCGCACCGACAAAGGCATCTTCATGCACTGCCTTCCCGCGCGCCGCGGGGTCGAGGTCGCCGCCGAAGTCTTCGAGGACCCCTGCAATGCCACCACCGACGAAGCGGAAAACCGCCTCCACGTGCAAAAGGCCCTGCTCCTGAAAATGCTCGGCTAGGGCAAGACAAAAGATGTTCCGCGACCTCTACGACCACCGCGAATTGATTTTCACGCTCGTCAAGCGCGACCTGAAAATTCGCTACAAGGCGTCCACCCTCGGCTTCCTCTGGAGCTTCGGGCGCCCCCTCTTCCTCATGCTCATCATGTGGGGCGTGTTCTCCCTGATTGTGCGCATTGAGACTGATATCCCCTACGGACTCCATCTCCTCACGGGCATCCTGCCGTGGATGTTCTTCCAGGGGGCGATCTTCGAGGCCCAGGCATCCGTGCTGGCCAACTCCAATGTGGTGAAGAAAATCGCCGTCCCCGCCGCCGTCTTCCCCGTGTCCTCGGTTCTGAGCAATCTCGTCCATCTCTTCCTCGCCATGATGATCCTGGCGGTGTTCATTCTCGGGTACGGCACGTTCCTCGACAGCGACCTCTATCCCGGGTGGGAAATCATCTTCCTCCCCGCCATCGTCGTCCTTCAGTGCGCCATGCTCGTGGGAATCGGGCTCATTTTGTCCTCCTTGAATGTGTATTACCGCGACGTGGGGTCGATCTCGGAGATCCTTCTTTCGGCGTGGTTCTACCTCACCCCCATTATATACCCCATGCAGGAGGCCCGCTCCGTCCTCTCAAGCCTCGGCGGGTCGAACATCATTTACTACATCTACCTTTGCAATCCCATGACACCGATTATTGTGGCCTACCGGCGGGTGCTTTACGGGCGGTATCTGTCGAACGCCCCCGAGATCTCCGACGCCACCCTCCTCGCAGGGCTTTCCCTCTCGGTGATCTTCACCATCACCGTCGTGTGGGTCGGCTCGCGCATGTTCCAGCGCCTTTCCCGGGGGTTTGCGGATGAATTGTAAGGGGATTGCGCAAAGATTATGTGCAATACGGATTTATTAAATCGCCAATTATTTCGCCTGAACGGTCCAATTCCCATCGACACGACCCCGGGGCGTCCGTCACGATTCGGGCAATGATGTGGACCTCCAGACGATATGGCAGGCCACCGAAAGGAAATCAGTATCATGAAATCTTTAGCCATCTTGACAGCGGCCCTCGTGGCCGTCGGCATGGGCACGGCGGTCAATGCCCAGACCATCCGCAGCTACACCGTCAACTACACCGAGAATCCCCCCAGCATTGATGGAGTCATTGATGCCGGTGAGTGGGACGACGCCGAAGCCGCCACAGGCGATTTCACCCTCCTGCGCGAAGCGGAGAACACCCCCTCCCCCGAAAACCTCACCTGGCGCGCCGTCTGGGATGAAGACCACCTTTATATTCTCATCCAGACCGACTTTTCCGGCTACACCGGGGTGGAATTCGCCGAGGACACCAAGACACCCTCCCTCTCCGAAACCCTGGAAATCTTCATCGATCCCAACAAGGACGGCACCCCCAACGTCGTCGGTGACCTCCTCAACAGCTACCAGTTCATTATTCCTCTGGTTCCCGGCGGTCCCGTCGGCCGTGAAGCAGGCGAAGCTGGGGGGGGGGGGGGGGGGGGGGGGGGGGGGGGGGGGGGGGGGGGGGGGGGGGGGGGGGG
>JAFIGB010000485.1 GCA_020831705.1 Candidatus Sumerlaeia bacterium
GACTCAAAAAGGAGGCTATAACGGCAGGAGATCACAGGGCAACAAGGTGGACGGCGGACGGATACAGATGAATGAAGCGACCATTCAGGTCTATCGTGTTGATAATGATGGCCATGGGGGGCAGAATGAGAAGGCCATTCTTAATATTGATCACAAGATTCCATCAACAATTGCGCCCGGTGGTTCACGGTCCATTGGGTGGCTATCGTCTGGTGAATCCTCAATCAGTATTACTTTTGATGAGGACTTCGTCTTCACTCCAAAGCCTGAGACGATCGGCTTGCGTGTGGTGGTGGATCATCCCATGGATGTGGTCCCGGAGAACAACTCTGCATTTCGATCGATTGAGTTTACAAAACCCGATTATCGTGTCGAGATAATAGGGGTTCGTCGTGGTGAGAGCGAGACATCGCCTCCGAGTGGGTATGTACTTTTTGACGATGTGGAGCCGGAGGAGGAGTTCACGTTCCGGCTTCGTGCTTATTCGACGGATATTCCCGAAGAGCCTGTTCCGCTCAGGATTCGGCGCAGGACCCCGCGCACTTGTCAAGGTGGCCAGGTGATACAGACGGATTCGATCGAGATGGTGTCCTTCGATCAGAGCCGAACGCAGTTTCTTGGGGATGGAGTGTGGCATTGGACCGAGGTTGAGGTGATCGTGCCGCATGAATTTCCGGGTCGTTACTATATTGACGGCCATATCAATCCGTTCATGGATTTGGAGGAGTCAGAATATAGCAACAACATTGATTGGTTCCGTTACACCGTTGAGATGCCTGATTTGGTCCGGAATCTGGTGGTGGCGAACCTGCGCTATTACAACAGTGAGAATGAAATCATCGATCCGGATAACTTTGTGGTTGGGGCAGAGACTCTGGCGGTTGCCGAACTTGAGGTGCTTGAGGCTCATGTCGATGGAGGGTTAACAGTCGAGATGAGCTATGGTGACCCCTTCGATGCGTCGTCCCTGAGTTTGGGGGAGCCAATCACTCTGGAAGGCCCGTTCTCTGTCACCACGGGTGGCGAGCCATACATGATCAGTTTCCCAGTTACGTTCGATCGTCCCTTTCATGGTGACATCTTTATGGGTGTGAATCTCGATGGAAAGTATCCGGAGAGTGAGATCTTCGATAATGTCGTCGGCGTACGAACATGGGTTCGCGAAGTGGAAGAGGCGGATTTACCCGATCTCGTAGATTCTCACTTCAGGGGCTTGGTCTCCTTTAAGGACTTTGTAAACGAGCTTGATGTCTATCGAGGTCATGGTGAGAAGAGTATTGTCAACCTCCGTTCTTATGTGCTCAATACCAACCTCGATGTTCCCGTGGATGATCCGTTCAAGGTTCAGGTATATTTGGGGTCTTCCGTTGGGTTCCATGGTGATGTCATTGCCGAGAGGATCTTTACACCGGGTGACTCAATTGGCCAGGTTTGGGCCTTTAACGAGCAATGGATGGTGGGGGAGACCCCAGCTGGAGCGCACGATCTCTATCTTGTGATCGACCCACTCAATCATCTGGCGGCAAGGGGTCGGAATTCCGGTACTCCCTCCGTCACCCCCTTGAAAGCATCAAGCCTTGATAGTGACCGTGGTGTTCGCTTGGTCAACAACGGTGGTCTGAGCACGATTCCAAATATTGCCATTGAGGTTTACTCCACTGATTGCATCGAGGTGGGCGAGGGGAACCGCATTGGCCGCTGGACTTCCGTGTCGGGTTTCGTCAATGAAAGTTATGATCAGGAAACGGATACATACTTCAGGTGGAGTGTGGAGGATGCTGCTCCGGTTATGCTGGTCGTTGAAAACCTTGACGAAGAGGTTGGCTTGGAGCAATGGCCGGAAGGGTTGTCCCTTGAGGTGACAATTACTGATGATCTCGGACTGATCGGCACGACGGATAGCACCGTTTCGGTTAAACTCCCGTCAAACGTGAATGGAGAGTGGGGGAATGGGGTGGCCTTCTGGGTGGCTAACGATGGCTCGACCTATTTCGCCCAGCGCTATCACTTGGCGGTGGACTTTACAGGTGGGGCGTTCTCCGGATCCTATCCGGCGGACATGGACGCACTATCGGCAATGACTGATGCCAGCGGGACTGTTGAGGAGTTTGAAGAGATCTCAAATAACATTGTCCATGGAACGGTGATTGTACGTGATGCTCCTGTGGACCTGAGAGTGGCACTGGCTGACCCACCGGCGGAAGTTCCTGCAGGTAGTACCGTGCCGTTCGAGGTTACGGTCTCAAATGTCGGCGCGCCAACGAACTCCTTCTTCACCGTCCGACTCGAGGTGAGTGAGTCGGGTGTGGGACCATTGGTGGATGCAGTTGCAAGGTTCGAAAGAGTCATCGCGACGCCGGTCGCCGTCGGCTCGTCACGCACGGTGATTTTCGACTGGTGGACGCGGGAGTTTAGCGGTGACTATGATGTTGTTGCGTGGATCGACTATGATCCCTCCATTATTCCCGACAGCAATCCCGAGAATGACAGTGATATCGCAAGCGGAACGGTGATCAACAGCATCAGTCTCGATGTGCATGCAGCTCCCGATACCATTGGGTCATTTGAGGAGACCACGGTTACACTGTCACTCGATTCGGTAACGACGTCACCGGTTATGGTGGAACTGGAATTGTTCCAGAAGGGCTCGGATAGTCCTGTCTCCGTGCCTTCCAGCCTGCCCCTACCCCATTATCTTACTCTTCACCCCAATGAGCCCATTGACGTGACAGTGGTGTGGAACTCCGGTGAGAGGCTGGCAGGTGAGTACTTCTTTCGTGGGCTCGTGCTGCAGCGGCTCGACCATGAATATATCAACCCGATCGTGGCTGATTCCAATGTTGTGACAATCGAGCCGGAGTTGAACCTTCGGGCCACTGTCTCCACCAACCAGGATGAGTACGGCTGCAGCGAACCTGTCTACATCACGGCTACGGTGGACAATGAAGGGCGAAACTTTGGATTCTCCGGATTGAAAGCGGAGATTGAGATCACCGATTCACTAGGAACCAGGCTCTACCATGCCTCGCGGGATGTTGGCCCGCTAGGGGCGAAAGGACGGCGGGTGCTTCAATTTGCCTGGACGGAACCGTTGGTTTTCAATCCAGACCTGACCGTTGTCCTGCATGTCCATGATATCCAGACTGACTATTCGGCACTCGCCGAGCATGAGTTCGTCTACTGTGCGCGTGACATGGTTGTTCTCCAACCGACGTTCATGGGGCCGACTGAATCCAACGTCCGGTTCACCTCTGAGAGTACCGTCCTGTTGGACCTTTCCATGCACGGGGTTGATGGGATTGGTGCAGATGCGGTTTTAATGTCCCTTACCGATGGCGCGATTCCAACGGGTCCGGGCCGGAGCAACCGCAACTTGTTCCCGAATGCTTCGGTGGTACACGCCACAGAGGGACTGCCTTCGTTCTGGTTGACTGGTGGAAGTGGATTGGTCGCACCCGTCCAGAACGGTGAGTCGTCCGCCATCGGAGATTATTCACTTCGTTTTGATGCTTCCGCCGGCGATGTGATTGCCACGGAAGGAAGCGATGGTTTACCGGGATCAGGGATTATTGTACAGCCCAATCAGGAGTACGTCCTGAGTTTCCTCGCGCGAAGCGAGGTGGAGGATTCGTGGTTGCGCATTCACTTGGTGGAGACTGATGGCGACGGTTATTCCACGCCCACACTTGTTGGGTCGTTGAGGGTTTCCGGGGCTGAGTGGCATCGGGAACAGGTTGCCCTGATGACAGGCGAGGACAGTGTCACGGTCGGATTCCGTTTCGAGTATCACAACTCGCCTGCTCAGGAAATCTTGCTGGACGGCTTCCAATTCGAGCCAGGGCGTGTTGCAACATCGTTCGTCGACAGCGATTTCGTGTTGCCTGGTGATGCGTACGCGATGAATCTACTCGCCAATCCATCACTCATCCTTGACGAGGGACGCCCTTGGGTGGAGTTGCTTCCCAGTCTTTCTGGAGCAGCTGACGTTTCCGTGGGTTCGGCTATTCCCGATGGATGGGAACTGGCAGAAGGATCCGATGGCCTCCTCACAATAATAGAGGGCGATGTACCGGGAGACTTGTCACGTAGAGGAGTGGATGAGCACCTCACGATCCAGTCGGGAAGCGAGCTTGTTTCACTGACTCAGGGGCTTCTTCCCGTTGTCGGGCTGGAGAATGTCTCGTTCAGCGTGTATGGGGCAGGACAACTAAGCCAGCTGGGCCTTGGACTTGAATTCTATGACTCAAACGAGGATGGGATTCAAACCAGCGGAGTTGAAGATACTTTCCTGCTCAGTTCGTCATGGAATCACTATTCAGTATTTTCAGCGGTACCAGTCGACGCGGCTTATGTGAAAGTATATATCATTTCTTCGAATCGCCCTTCGGGGTTGAATCTTGTGGCTGCCCAGTTGGAGGCAGGAACCGAGCCATCGCCCTGGTCAGGCTTTGTTGGTTGGAAGCCGTTGTTGCCCGAATACAATTTGGTGGCTCCGGAGGTGGAAGGGGTCAAGCTCGTCACCGGTCATGCCTTGAGCGGAAACAATCGCCGCCAGGTGCTTTCTTCAACGAACCTGACACGGGATCCCGGTGGTACGGGGAGGTTCGCCAGTTCGATGACTGGTGACGCGTCCTACACGGTACGCGGAATGAGGGACGGTGTTTCGATTCCGTTCTTCACATCTGCCTTGTTTGATGGTTCATCGGACTCGCATTTCACCGATTACGAGGCGGTGGAGAAAATCCAGATCGATTTCCAACTTCCCCAGCATCCGACTGTCGTTGAGATGAGCTTCACCCTTGATGAGGCACCTCCCTTTGGCAGTGGCTATAAATTGAAGGGGCGACTGACACCGGGCGTATGGCAGTCTGTGCGGGATGGCTCGCTCGAGGCGGGAACAACATTCCTTGAGGAGCTCCACACGAAATTTGATGCTTATCGATTGGAACTGGTTTATTCCGTTCCCGATGCACCCGCCATCAGCAGTATTCGGATGATCGGGTACGAGTATGACGGAATGGACATCCTAATCTATGATATCTCACCACCGGAAGGTATCATAGCCCTTCCGGGGGAGGAATACATCACGGCAGCGGATGATGTGACGGTTGTCATCGATGCTCATGATGAGATTTCGGGTCTGGCGGAGGTAAACGTTCGATTGGTGCAGGGGCTGGAGGTTCTTGCACCATGGCAATCCATTCCGGTTGACTTTGATCAGGCTTCTTTCGAGGTGAATCTGGGCATCACGGATGCCGTGGATGGCATTGTCACCATTGAAGCTTACCTTGTTGATCTCGCAGGCAATACGGCTACGCTTAATTCCCGGGAATTTTTGGTTGATCGTACTCCTCCTTTACTGACAGTCGCCCATTTCTTCGATCA
The DNA here is from genome assembly GCA_020831705.1 of Candidatus Sumerlaeia bacterium. GTDB lineage: Bacteria > Sumerlaeota > Sumerlaeia > SLMS01 > SLMS01 > JAFIGB01. The sequence continues at coordinate 5,386 of JAFIGB010000485.1, forward strand.
TGATCTGGACAGCGAGGAATGGACTCGTACCGACAATGACCTTGTGCTGAACGTCTTTGCGGACGACCTTGGTCTGTCCCCAGAAAGCATCCGTGCTGATCTCTCCATATTCGGGCTTGGTCAGTCGGTCGCGGCCGATGGTTTCGATACCACCGGCAGGGCGTATTGGAATCTTTCCTTCTACCCGATCATTCCTCCCGATGGCTTGGTGCGTGTCAGCATGCACGCAACGGATCAGGCAGGCAACGTCTCGGATATTGTCTTTGCGGAGACAGTTCTCGACAACGCACCTCCTCGTGTGTTCGTGAATTCTACTCCAAACGAGTATTTTGAGGGTGGGGAAGTTATCCTGACAGGAAGTTTGATGGATAATCCTGGCGGTGAGTTGGATTCCGCTGTCTATTCGATTGATGACGGTGAGACATGGTCGCCATTGGATATCGATATCGATACGAACAATCCATCGATGGCCACTTTCACCATCGAAATATCAGCATTGCTGGATGGTGTGCGTTGCATTCTGTTCGAGGCCCGCGATATAGCTGGTAATACGACAAATCCACCTTTCGAGCACTGCGTCATCGTCGATGGAGTGGGGCCGGTCATTGAATACGTACGCCTTTACAGCCTCGAGCTTGATAGCGATGAGTATATTCGTGACGGGGATACCGTACGCATTGAAGTTCTCTTTGCCGTGGATACCATCGTGCCTGGAAGCATCCGGGGTGACTTCACGATGCTTGGCTATGGTTCGGGAACACCGCTCTCGGTAGACAGTCCCATAGAGGGAAGGCTGGCCACATGGACGCTGCCCGATGTGAACTGCATGGTGAGTGACGGAGTTACAACGGTGACAGTCAGTGCTAGGGACATTCGGGGAAGGACCACTTTTGACGTGGACCCGAATCAGGGAACCGGTTGGACTTATTCCGACAATACCCCCCCCCAACTTGATATCGTTCAGTTGCCTCCTGTCCTGAACCCGGATACTCCTCCTGCACTTATCGGGACGATTTCAGATGCATGGCCTGGCAAGTTGGCATCGGCCGAATACCGCATCAGGAATATAACTGGACTTGAGCCACAGGGAGACTGGACGTCGGTGGACGGTGTGCCTCCAGTGACTGAGGATACATCCGAAACAACATTCACCATTTCGCTGGACGGATTGCCAGACGGACTGTACGAATTGAAGGTGCGTGCCTACGACAAGGCGGAATGGCTTGTCGATGGAGGTGTCTATACATATCACCTTCAGATCGATCGTGTGCCCCCTTCACTTGAGCTGAAGATTGCAAAGAAAAACGATGAAGGGGAGTTTGTGGGCTCGCAGTATGTGAGGAATGACGATTCGGTGCGTGTAACGGGTTTTTTACGCAGCGGTTTCGTCCCTCAGGAGTACTTACTTGCTGATCTGTCCTCTTTCCTGGATGGGAACTCGGAGCACACCCAGGTACAGCCCGATAATTTCGATCACCCTGTCATGACGTGGGACATTGAATCGATCACGACGCTTCCACAGGATGGCCGAACGACGGTGTCTGTGACCGCTACGGATTTCTTTGGGCGTGCGGCCACTATGGACAGTAGTATCATCGCCGACAATACCGCGCCGACCACGGTAACGATCCAATTGGGTGAGCAGTACCCAGGCGAGGCGACCCAATTTGGTGTCATCCGGTTTTTCGGAATTGCAGAGGATCCCCCACCTGGTGTGATCGGATCTGTGGAATACCAAGTGAACATTGGTGAAAATCAAGGCGAATGGCTGAGAGCAAACAGTGGATCGGGTAACTATTCTGAGCCGTATCACGGGATTGTCGTATTGGGGGAGGATGATCCTGACGGTATATACGAAATCAATGTCATCGCCACCGACAAGGCAGGGAACGTGTCCTCTCCGACCTTGGCCACATTGACGGTGAATGTCGACCGATCCACCCAGCCGACGATAAAGTACGCACGGATGCGTGATGTTGATATCCATTCCCAGGAGTTCACTCGGGATAGCCACTCCGTTGAACTCTTAACACGAATGAATACGGCCACGTTTGATAATCTGGGCTCGGGGACACTGTTGGCGAACTTCTCGACCCTCGGGGGCTCTGATGAGGTCGAGGCGACCAGCTTCCATTTCCCTTACGCTTATTGGGACCTGGAGACGGTGGATACAGGTGGCATATCAGGATTTGCAGAAGTGCCGGTATGGTTGGATGGTGTGCCGCCGCAACCGTCGGATGTTGTGACCATCATGGTTGATAATACTCCGCCCATGCTATACTTCGGCCTTGATGAAGAAGCGGTCTTCCCCACGGCTGAAGTTGCGATCAGCGGTGTAGTAATTGAAGAGCACAGCTTTGTTGGCGGAGTTACTGTCGGTATTGATGGTATTACGACCGATACTATTGTGGTGAACTATTTCGATTTTGACGCGACTCACTACTCATATCCGTTTCTCTACGAGCCGGGAATCTCCCTCGATGACGGTATTCATACAGCTTTCGGATTGGGTATAGACATAGTTGGAAATCAGCAAATTGAACCCACGTTGGCCTCATTCCGTGTTGATACGATTCCGCCGGTTGCCTCTCTGGAATATGCCGGCCCACCAATTACGAACGATCCTGATTCCCTTTTTACCGCACATTTTACGGACCTTGATGGGAGTGGCATCAAGAAGGCCTACTATCATACTGATGCTGCCACCGATTGGGTTTCTCTTGAGAACCTTGACGGGCCTCTCACGGAATGTTCCGCCACCTTCAGTATTCATGGCGGCCTTGGGGAGGGAGCACGCCTTGTTCGGGTGAAGGCCTATGATTACGCCGGACATGTCTCAAACATTGCAGAAATCGAACTTTTGGTTGATTTTACTCCACCTGTAATCGCAATCGATTCCCCGACGACTGGAACATGGTATAAAGATTCGGTGGAACTCTCGTGGGTGACAGAGGATATCGATCTCCTTACAAGCCACGGTCTTCTTACTTGGGTAGACTTTGACCAGCAGCCTGGAAGCTTCGAGCCACAGAGTGGTGATCAACTCGAGTTTGAGGGCCACTTCGCATTGGAGGCCTGGGGCATTGACGTTGCAGGAAATGTGGGGGAGAAAGATCATGTGGAGTTCGGACTGGACTGGACTCCACCCGCCCTGTATCTTGATCCCATCCCCGCACGCACCGGCAATGATTCCCATGTCATCTCTGGGACTCTCGACGACCATGGGGGATCAGGTGCCTTCCTTGTTTCCTACTCCTTTGATGGGGAAATATGGAACGAAATTCCTGTCGAGGATGGTGCCGGATTCCAATTTAACAGTCAACTTGTCGAAGGAGTAAACCTCCTTCAAATTTTCGGGACGGACAATGCCGAAAATGTGACCGCAGTCCATTCGTATGAGATCGAGCTGGATACAGTCGGACCCGTTGTGGCGATTGACTCCCCGACGTCGGGAACGTGGTACAGCGAGGCTGTGGTGT
>JAFIGB010000133.1 GCA_020831705.1 Candidatus Sumerlaeia bacterium
TACTTTGTCATGTCACTCTCCTCCTCCGGAAGTGGCGTCGACATCGATGGCGATGATGGCACCGGGAAAATTGTCGGCTCCAACTTTTGGTATGTAAGTGTGATGTCGGATTGTTCGGGATGACAACTACAATATGGGGAAAAGTGCTGAGTCCGTGGGGCGCGGGGGTGGTTTTCAGGGTGGTTGACTGATTTTCCTGTGGTTCCTGTTGCTGGGGTCTGGAGTGTGCGTCCGGCGGTCTCGCCGCGATGGCCCCTTTTCCCTTGTCGTCCGGGGCTGTTTTCTCCCACCCTTCCCTCCGCTTTGTCCCTATAAAGGCAGGGCAGTCGCACATCTCCCAAAGCAGGGGTCTGGATTCACATGTTTCAACCTGAAGTCAAAAAAGGTGTCGAAGTCACTCATGCCACATTTGGTGTGGGCAAGGTTGTCGAGCGTTATGGCGAGGATGAGCAAAGCAAGGTGATCGTGAAGTTTCGCGAGGAAGGCGAAAAGAAGCTTTCCCTGAAGTTTGCCAATCTGGAAGCCAAGATTGTGGCTCCCGTTTTGGAAGAGGGCGAAGGCACAGAAGGCGCCGAGGCCTGATTTGCCATGAAGCTTTCCATTGCCGATGTGGAACATGTTGCCCTGTTGGCCCGCCTGGAACTGTCCGAAGAGGAAAAGGTCCAGTATGCCGGGGAGTTGAGTCGGATCCTTGATTATGTCGAGCAACTTTCCGAACTGGACACCTCCGGGGTGGAGCCGACCGCCCACCCCCTTCCCATTCGTGATGTTTTCCGGGAGGATGAACAGCGCCCCAGCCTCTCCAACGAGGAGGCCCTCGCCAACGCACCGCGCCGCGAGGAAGGCTGCTTTGTCGTTCCGCAAATCGTCTGAATTCAAGCATCTCCCCATCCCATTCCCATCTCCCAGGATCGCACCATGGCGCTGCAAACCGCCCACGAACTCGCCAGGCAACTTGAGCAGGGCTCCATCACATCCGTTGCCCTCACCGAAGCCACCCTGGCCAGGGTCGAATCTGTCGAGCCACAACTTTCCAGCTTCCTCCATGTCAACCGCGAGGGGGCGTTGCGTCAGGCGGGCGAATCGGACAGGCGACGGGCCGACGGCACGCTCCTTTCCCCCCTCGATGGCGTGCCCATTGCCATCAAGGACAACATGGCAACCCGTGGAATTCCCACCACTTGTGGGAGCCGCATCCTGGAAAACTTCCTTCCGCCCTACGAGGGGACCGTCCCCGGCAAGCTGGCCGCCGCAGGGATGGTGATCGTTGGGAAGACGAACATGGATGAGTTTGCCATGGGAAGCTCCACGGAAAATTCGGCCTATGGTCGCTCGAAAAACCCATGGAATACCGACCATGTCAGTGGGGGGAGCAGCGGCGGTTCGGCAACGGCGGTGGCGGGGGGGCAGGTTCCTGTTTCCCTCGGTTCGGACACCGGTGGATCCATCCGCCAGCCAGCGTCGTTTTGCGGAATTACCGGCCTGAAGCCGACCTATGGCCGGGTTTCGCGCTACGGTCTGGTGGCCTATGCCAGTTCCCTCGATCAGATCGGTCCCATGAGTCACGATGTGGAGGACACCGCCCAACTTCTCCACCTCATTGCAGGACATGATCCCCTCGATTCCACGAGCCAGAATGTTCCCGTCCCTGATTATCCGGCGCTGCTGAAGGAAGGCTCGCTGGAGGGCAGGGTCATCGCCCGCCCCCGGGAGTTTTTCGAAACCGAGGGTCTGGATGGGGACGTGCGGAAGACGCTTGATGATGCGGCGAAAAAAATGCAGGAGGCGGGAGCACGGCTCGTTGATGTGTCGATGCCCCACCTGAAGTACTCCGTGGGTTGTTATTACCTCATCGCCACGGCGGAGGCATCGAGCAACCTGGCGCGCTACGACGGCGCCCATTACGGTTTTCGGGTCCCCGACACGAAGAACATTGTGGAGATGTTCAGCCGGTCCCGTGCGGAAGGTTTCGGCCCCGAGGTCAAGCGACGCATTATGATGGGCACCCATGCCCTGAGCGCCGGTTATTTTGATGCGTATTACATGAAGGCGATGAAGGTGCGGACCCTGATCAAGGGGGACTACGACAAGGCCCTGGAGCAGGCCGACCTGATCCTTGCCCCCGCCTCGCCCTTCCCGGCGTTCAGTGCGGGATCCCGGGTGGAGGATCCTCTGGCAATGTACCTCTGTGACATCTTCACCCTGTCGCTGAACCTCGCCGGGTATTGTGGTATATCCATCCCCGCCGGATTTTCCGCCACGGGCCTGCCCATCGGATTGCAGCTCATGGGGGGTGCCTTCAAAGAGGCGGAGCTTCTCCAGGCCGCCTGGCAGGTGGAGCAACTCCTTGGTGTTGTGGGCACCCGCCAACCCGAAGTCTGCGCCGCTGCAGGATAAGGGGTTTCCGTGGTCGAATTGATGTCCACGGACCACACGGAAACTCACGGAGTATTTTTCTTTATGGTCTCTCCTGGGTATTGACCGGGGGTATGAAACAACCGCTGCCGAGGTATGGTTTTATATACGTGTTCCCGGGGTAGCGCGTCGCCGCGCAACCCCGGGCTGCGTGAATCAAGGCCTCCGGCCTATCTTTTTTGTCGATATGACAGCCGGAAAACAGCATGCCGAATCCGTGTGATCGGTGGTTTCCGTGGTTAATTTGATGTCCACGGATCACACGGAAACACACGGAATATTTCGGATTTGTATCTATAGGGTTTTCAGTGTGTCATTGTAATCAATTAACGGAAATAATCGCAACTTTGGGGATGTTGTGCGCTTTCCGTGACCTGATGTATTGACCAGGAACCCAAGCGAACACATGCGAAAATGAAATTGGGGAAGGAATTGTCGGGGACCTTGGGATTGATACGAATACTATGCATACATTGCTTCCGCGCCCCCGAAGTGGGGCAGCAACATGAAAGCCCCGGGCAACGCCCGGGGTAGGATCGACATGCGTTGCCAGCCCTGAAAGGGCGGGACCGATTCCGTGGTATCCGTGGTTTCGGTGGTTTCCGTGGTCGATTTGATGTCCACGGAACACACGGAAACTCACGGAGTATTTTGGATTTGTGCCCGGAGTGGCTTTCAAGGTAGATGTCTATTTCTTCCGCGATTTTACGCCATCCGGAAAAAATAGAATCAATCTCCCTGGCCTACCAGCCATCGTGGAACGATGGCAGAACGATGGCCCCCTATCGTGCCGCCAGGCCGATGGGGGGTAAATGAAAGAATCAAAATCGCGTGCTGGATAGCACGCCACACTTGTGGCCTATCTTTTTTCTGTCTATACGCCAGCCCTGAAAGGATGGCGCCTCTTCCGTGTGATCGGTGGTTTCCGTGGTCGAATTGTTGTCCACGGAACACACGGAAACTCACGGAGTTTTCCGGGATCAATCTTCCGATGGTGGTGAATCATCCGAATTTGACAATCCGGTGTTCATGGATTGAATGCGGATTTGCGCCAGGCTCCTTGCGTATTCCTGCATGTCGGCGTGGCGGTCGTGGCTGTCTATAATTTCCTGGCCCAGGATTTCCTCGATGACATCCTCAAGGGTAATGACCCCCTCCAGACCGCCGTGCTCATTGGTGACGATGAACAGGTGCTGGCGTCCCTGGAGGAATCTCTGGAGAACCTGGTTCGCACGCAATGTCTCGGGGATGAATTCCACCTCGCGCATGAGGTCGCTGATGGTTTTCCCGGCGATCTCCTCGCGGGGGTTGGTTGCGAGCATGTCGAAGACATCGCGGCGATAGACAATGCCAATGACCTTGTCGGGTTGATTTCCGCGACAGACGGGAAGCCTGCTGTGGGACCAGTGTTCCGACTGGGGATCAATGTCGACCAGTTCCAGATCGTCGGAAAGCATATAGACAACGGTACGCGGCGTCATCAGGTCATGGGCGGTTTTTTCGTTGAGAGTCAGGACATTCTGAATCCACTGTGCCTCCTCGGGAAGGAGGGCGCCCTGCTCCACTCCCATGCGTGCCTGGGCAATGATATCCGCCTCGGAGATCGACTCCCCACCCCCGGTTGTCGTGGAGCGGCGCATTCGCGTGGTGATATACTCGCTCATGATCACGCCGGGCTTGAGGACGGTGATGAGGATGCTGATGGCAAAGGCAGAACGCGGGGCAATCCGGTCGGCGTATATCACCCCAAGGGTCTTGGGAATGATTTCGGAAAAAACCAGGATGATGAATGTAAAGACCACCGGGAAGACGATGATCATGGGGGATGTTTGGCCGAATTCCTTGCCGACGAGGGTACCCATGACCGATGCGCCCACGGTATTGGCGATGGTGTTGAAGGTGAGGATGGCCGAGATCGGATGGTCGATGCGTTCGCGCAGGGCAAGGAGCGTGCTCGCGCCGCGCACCTCCTGGTCCACCATCGATTGCACCCTGCTGTTGGGGACGGCGTACAGCGAGGCTTCCCACATGCTGCAAAGGAAGCTGATGCAGGCTGCAACGCCCATGACCACGAGGATCAGGGTCATGACGCGGCACCATCCCGGCGATGCACTGCGTCGTCGCGCGTCACTTCAGGTTTTCGGCCAGGGTCGCTGTCATCCATTGCTCAAGTAAGGGCCTGGTGGCTCAGGTGAAAATCTTTAGAACGTCGTTAAACGTGACCAGCACAAAGAAGACCAGAATGAAGATCACCGCCCCGTTGAGGAGGGGCACCAACACCCTTGGGGGAACGGGTTTGCGGAAGATCGCCTCGTAGATGGCAAAGCAGATATGACCGCCATCGAGCACCGGGAAGGGGAGGATGTTCATGATCGCAAGGGCCACGTTGAGAAGTATCAGGAAGCGGAGCCATTGGTTGAACCCCTGCTGGGCGTGGCGGTAGGCCATCTGGCCAATGCCCACGGGACCACCCAGATTTTGACGCACGGCGTCTATATTGCCGCTCGCAGCCTGTTTGCCAAGTCTGCCCAGCTGGGTGAGGTAGTTTCGGGAAAAGTTATAGACACGACCGGGGGAATTGCCAATGGCGACAAGAACCGATTCCTTGATGAAGTCCTTGTCGGGGTTGCCAACAACAAGTCCAACCTGGCCAATGCCCGGCTCCTCGGGGTTCACGCGGGGGGTCAGTGCTGTCTCATGGCGTTCCCCTTCCCGCAAGTAGAGAACCTGGAGCGGCTCATTGGCGGACCCACGAACAATATGGACGAAGTGGGGCCAATCCTGAATGGGCTCCTCATTGATCGCGAGGATCAGGTCACCCTCCTTGAGACCCGCCCGGTCTGCTGCATGGTTGATAATGACGTATTCAATGAAGGCGGGGCGGAGGATGAAGGTCGTGAAGAACTGGCCGATGATGGTCTCATTGGTGGTCAGATCGATGTCGAAGGTCAGTGTCCCCTCGCCTTCTCGCTCCACCACGATGGGAAAGATAAGAAGGGCGGGGTCTTGTGCATCGAGACGTTCCACCAGAATGGTCTCAAGGACCGTGCTGTCTTTAATTTCCTTGCCGTCGATCTCCACGAGGAGGTCACCGGTCTGGATGCCCAGGGCCTTGAAGGGGTTTTCCTCGGCCATCCATCCGACCTGGGTTTTGAAGGGGGCGTCCTGTTCGAGTCCCTTGGCGTAAAGGAGGGCAACGGCTCCCATGGCGAGGATCATGTTCATCACGACCCCGGCGCCGTAGATGATGATCTTCTGCCAGAAGGGCTTCCTGTACAGGGCGTTCATGTCCTGCATGGCCTGGCCCTGAAGGGTGTTGTCCTTGGGGGCAACGGGTGCAATGCCGTCGGGCCGGGCGGACTGACTGGGAAGAGGCTTGTCGCCTCCCTTGTCCGCGGGCTTGTCGGCACCGTCCCCATCCAGATATTTTTCGATTTCGGGGTGCACAACACCGGACATCTTGACGTATCCCCCCAGGGGGACGAGGGAGAGGCCGTAGGTGGTCTCTCCAATTTTCTGTTCCCAGATGCAGCGGG
>JAFIGB010000135.1 GCA_020831705.1 Candidatus Sumerlaeia bacterium
TCCTTGGTGCCCTTTGCATCTTCCTTCCATTGATACTCGCCACACGTCGGGGTATCATGAAGGGTTCCTTCCCGTATATCACCTACTTTTTCGGAATTGGCATTGGCTTTATGATGGTGGAGATTGCCGAGATGCAGCGCCTGATTGTCTTCCTTGGCCATCCGATATACGCCCTCACCGTGGTGTTGTTTGTGTTCCTGCTTTTCAGTGGAATTGGCAGTTACTTTACCGATTCCCTTGTCGGGGAGAATCTCCGTCGCGGGGGAACGATCAGGCTTGTTGTTCTTATCGCTGTCCTTTTGGTGACGAGTATTGCGACGCCCTTCCTTGTTTCGAATTTCGCTGGGTCGGTGACACCCGTGCGCATCGCCCTCGCCGTTGCCATGCTCGCCCCCATGGCCTTCTTCATGGGCATGGCGTTTCCCATCGGCATGAAAGCCGCCAACATCGCCCACGAGGGACTGGCTCCCTGGTTGTGGGGAATCAATGGGGCCATGTCCGTCGTGGCGACTGTTCTTGCGGTTGCGGTTTCCATGACGACAACGATCAGCCACACCTTCGCCATTGGTATGGGCGCCTACCTGATCACCCTGGCTTCTTTTCTATACATGGCGAAGCGAAATTTCCGCTAAATCGAGCAAAATTGTCGCCCCACCGTCAGTGACCCGGAGGGGCGTCAAACCCTACAACGATCCTGGATCAAATATCGTCATGCCATGGGCATCAATGGACCAGCCATTGGTTGCCATGTTCCACCAGTTCCAGGCGGGGGAACTCGAAATCTGCCACCATGACAAGGTGGTCGGATGCGGACTCTGAAAGGTTGGCGGTCATGTTGTATTGGTTCAGGACTGCCTGGGGGGTGGTCGATGTGTCGAGGACGAAGTTGCGACGCAATTCCATGACATCGCCACTGAAGAAAATGTAATCGAGCTTGCCGGGAGCAAATGGGCTGTAAGTCGGGCCAAGGCGCCGCCATGTATAGATGTCACGTGCGTGGGAGTGGCGCAGGGGAGCCGAAGTCAGCGAACCGTCTGCTCGTGCGGGGGAGAACGATGGCCCCCAGTTTGAGTTATTGATGATGCGCCCGTCACGAAGGGTTTCAAGCTGGCGGACGAATCCCACCATGTTGAAGTCACCAGCCATAATGACGGCGGCATTGGGGTCGATGACAAACGGTCCCGTCCCATTTAACAGGTTCCGCCACATGGAGGAAATTTCGTCGTGAACGGCATCCCTTCCGGAATTGTTCTGGCAGCAGGGCGTGTGGGCATTGAAGATGACCAGATTGTGGAGGGAGATTTCCTCGGGCATGTCTATATGGGCGGCAAGATACCTGCTGGTGCCCGCGGTTCCAATGATGGGCCATTTGCTGATGGTGACATTGTCGCCTGATCCGGCCACATGCCATTGCTCACCCGGTGCGGGGTCGAGGAACGAGGCGATCCAGTTTCGGGCCTGCTCCGGTGTCCATCTCAATGTCACGTCCGGACGTTGTGACGAGTGGGGGCTGTATATCTCCTGGAAGCAGATGATGTCGGGCTGCATGGCAAGGAGGTAGCGTTCATAATGGGGGCGAATGTCAGGGTCTGCGGGGGCGGTGTCCTCGGCATTGTGTACAAGGACGCGGACGTCCCCGGCGTCCATGCGCTCAAAACTGATGGGTGGGGGAGGGGCGACGTTTCCACCGGCCATGGTATATTGCATGGAACCGGAAGCAGGTACGCGGGCACCGGAGCCGTCGACAAGCACGAATCGAATTGTATTTCCCGTAATGATGTCTATATTGGTGGAAAATGGCCGGATGGTCCGAGGGATGCGAAACTCGAAGGTGTCTGATGAGTAGGTGGGGAGGCCAAGGATGCCGGCGCGACTGAAATTGTAGGTGGAGGAGTTGCTTCCCGACCAGTGGACTTCCGTATAGCGGTTGCCAAGGCCGATCTCGAAGTTGACGTCAATCCCCTCCATGAAGGAACCGGAATTGGAGTTGGCGTTTCCATCTATAAGAATCCTGATGTCGTTGCCAATGGAAAGGCTTGTTGGTTCCTGCCAGATGGTTTCCCGTCCAACCTCAACCTTGAGATACAGATATTCCTGATCGTTCGCCGCCCAGACACGACCGAAATTGATTCCTCCGGCGGTACCGGTGCCACTGGTTACCAGAGGTGAGATGCCATCCCAGTCTGAAAAATCCCCGTCAATGCTGATCGCACGAAGCGTGGATTTATCCGGGTCAGCAGTGGCCATTCCCATAAAAGTGGCCATGATCATGATGATCCCGGTAAACCTGATCCCCATCCTCTTTTGTGTCAATTGCATGCAGCCTATGTCCATTTCCCTGCAAAATGAGTTGGGTGGAGAAGGTTTCCATTCGCCACCACAAGAGGGATCCTTTGGAACATCGCATGGCCACAAGTCAAGTGAACGCTCCACGGCGAATCCACTGAAAGCCCGGTGGCAGTTGCCATGTAATGATTTAATGTACGGGGCGGACGACTTGCTCAGTTCCTCATGTCGTTGACGCCGATATTGGTACGAATGATCTGGCCGATGCTGATCGTGCCATTGGTGGGATCGTAGACCGTGAAGTTGGCAATGCCGAGGTATTCATGAACCGTAACGTCGGGACCGGGGGAGTTGAGCGCCCATGCCACGGTTTCGGGGCTGGAACTGATGTTTTGCCAGGCGGCAGCCGATTCACCGGTGCCGATCAGGTCACGGTCGTAGGTCGCATAATCGTAGACAATTGGCCGTGTGATGGCACCCGTGATCACCCCGCCCTCCCGGTAGGGCGCTGTGGAAAGTGGGGCCCCATTGTAGCGCGTCACACCGCTTGAAGCAGCCAGCTTGGTGGCGAAAACATCGTCGGGCAGGGAGGTCAGATAGGCGATGGGGGTTGTTAAATGGCCAAGCCGCCCAATCATGGTGTTGTAGTTGCGGTAGATGGGGTTCGTGACGACAGCGGCGCCCCCCGGCTTGATCACATGGGTGAAGTCGGGTGGGTAGCGATTGGCATCCACGTAGTAGGCTTCGAGGGCGGTGGCGACCGTGCGCATGTCGGCCTTGGTACGGCTGACTTTGGAGCGCACCTGCGCCTCCAGAAAATTGGGGACGGCGATGGCGGCAAGAATGGCAATGATTGCCACCACGATGAGCAGTTCGATCAGCGTGAAGGCACGGGAAAAATTTGATCCATTCATTGTTGGGAGCATCCTTTGGGGGTGGAGGTGCAAAAATAATTTTACTCCAGGACGGAGCTACCTGTAGGGGTGGCAAAAGGAAAGGGGAATATTCAGAAAAAGAGCAGAAACATGATGTACCCATTCAAAGACGGGTTACTTCCTGTTGCGTGGGTAATGGGGGGCGGTTCTCCTCCCTTGGAGATTTTCGGCGGGAGACCACCACGCCTCATGTTCCTTCGATCCGCCATTCTGTTTCTTGTCGTCCTCATCGGTTTGCCCATCGTTGGGACCGCCCAGGTGATGGATTTCCGTGAGTGGTCACGCCGTCATGATGAATCGGGCGTTTCCCGCGGGCAATATACCTTCTCTGGTACCTTTCGCACCTCCCAGACTGAGTTTGCCGAGGTGAACCTGGCCAGTCCCGAACTGACGGTTCGCTTCCTCACACCTCTTGAGGGGATCAATGTGGGGTCGAGTCTGGAGGGATTGGGGCGGCGTGTGGAGGGGAACACGGCGATTGCCTTTGATCCCTTTCCGGCCTTCGGGGAGGAATTCGCCCTCCGTGGTCTTCGCGTCGCTGATGAAAGGGTTCTCTCCTGGCCCGGGGAGGGACCCCACCTTCTGTTTCGTCCCGAGGGGGGTGTGGATCTGCACTTCCCGCAGGATCGCCCGGGAACCATTCAATTCGATGATGGCACCTCCATTCCCCTTGTTTCCATCAATGGTGCCCTTCCCCGTCCCGGCCGGGGCGAGGCAGCGCTCTATACAGGGACCCTCGCCGCAGGAAGTCTCCCCGTCAGTGCATGGCCTTCGGAAATCATGGGCCTTGTTTTGGTGTCGCCGGTTTCGGGGGGTGACATTGGCCGTCATCTCTATGATGGAGTCGGAGGGGAGCGGGCCTTCCGTGGGGAGCGACTTGTGGAACGCTCGATGATCCGCACCTCGTCGTCGGAGTCGATTCTCCGCTTCTCGCCCCCGATTCCGGCGACCCGTCGGGAAAAAATTCAGGCCAGACCAAGGGGTTAGATACATCTTGACCTTGACGATAGGGTGCGCCACGCCGCCGCCGTGGTTCCGGGCGGTCGGTGGGTGG
>JAFIGB010000143.1 GCA_020831705.1 Candidatus Sumerlaeia bacterium
ATCTGAGGGGGCCATGCCGTCGCCCCGATGGCAATGAAAGTCGGTCTCCGGAACCTTCCCTCAGTTCTTCTTCCTGCCCTTGGCCTTCGACCCCTTGTGCTTTCGGGCCACATTGATCCCGCAGCGGTGAAAGATTTTCTCCACGTGGCCGAGGTAGCTGGTCGGGTCCATCACCTCCACCAGTTGCTCACGGGTGTATTTTTTCGCGACCGGGGCTTCCTTCATCAGTTCCACGCTGAACAGGTCGCCTCCATTCCAACTGCGCATGGCCGCGTCCTGGACACACTTGTAGGCTTCCTCGCGTGTCATGCCATCGTCGACAAGGGAAAGAAGCATCTTCTGCGAGAAGACAAGCCCGCGGGTCTTCATGATGTTTTCCGCCATTTGGTCTGTATTGACATACATGCCCTCGACCATCCAGAGGAGCTTGCCCAGAAGGTAATCGGTCAACATGCAGGAGTCAGGGATGACCACCCGCTCGACGCTGCTGTGGCTGATGTCGCGCTCACTCCAGAGAGCGACATTTTCCAAGCCTGCGATGCTGTTCGAGCGTACCACACGGGCCAACCCGGTCATTTGCTCCGCCGTTACCGGGTTGCGCTTGTGGGGCATGGCGCTGCTCCCCTTCTGGCCCTTCGCAAACGGCTCCTCCAGTTCGCGAATTTCCGGGCGCTGAAGGTGGCGGACTTCCGTGGCGATCTTCTCGATGCTCGCGGCAACGAGGGCGAGGAAACTGAGGAACTCCGCATGGCGATCACGCTGGAGGACCTGAGTGCTCACCTCGGCGACGCCAAGGCCGAGTTTCTTGCAGACCGTCTCCTCCAGATTCAGCCCGGTATGGGCACATGTTCCAACGGCCCCGCTGATTTTCCCGACACATATCCGCCGTGTGACTTCCTCCAAGCGCTCAATGTGCCTGCCGAATTCCATATACCAGACGAGGGCCTTCATGCCGAAGGTGGTGGGTTCGGCGTGCATGCCGTGGGTGCGGCCCATCATGATGGTGAAGGCGTGCCTGGTGGCCAGCTTTTTGAGTGCCTTGTGGACGAGCTTGAGGTCCTCCATGAGGATTTTGCAGGCCTTGGCAATGCGCAGGGAAAGGGCGGTATCCCCCACATCGCTGCTGGTCAAACCAAGGTGAATGAACCGGGAGGAGGGGCCGATGACTTCTGCAAGCTGGGTCGTAAAGGCAATAACGTCATGGCGGACGGTTGCCTCGATCTCGTCAATGCGGGCGACATTGATTTTCGCCTTCTTTCGGATGATCTCCATGTCCTTGGCGGGGATTTTCTTCTTCTTCGTGTAGTATTCGCAAACGGCGATTTCCACATCGAGCCAGGACTGAAACTGCGCCTCGCGGCTCCAAATGTCCTTCATGGGACTGCGTGAGTAACGATCGATCATGGGTTGGAAGTGTCCTTCGAGGAGGAATGAATGGACACCAAGTGTCAATTTTCCACCGACGGGGAGGCAATGGTTTTGGCACCGGGAGACCAATCCCGTGCAGGATCTTTCCGTTTGGTCTTTCCTTGGTACCCTTCATGCCCTCACTGACAACCCAGAAAACCCCGACCCTCAGACCCAGCTGTTGATCCCATTTGGACACGGCGCGCTGGCGCAAGATCGGGGGACGGCAAAACTGGGCTTGAGAGACAAAGGTTTAGTCCGCGGATGGAGGATCCTCCAAAATCTCAAGCATGGAATCTTCAACACCCCTAATTTGGAAATCACCCCTGTGTTCGCTGGTAAGACCTGTAAATCGGATACGTTTCCCTGGCACAAGGTGCGGGACCGATTCAGCGACCCAGTCCCCCTGATTGTCCCAGAAAACGATCAAGAGGCCCTCAGGAAGGGAGGAGTCGGAGATAGTTACTCGGTGTGGCGTTCTTGGAGCGGGAGAGGGTACGTAACTTATTACCACTCCTTCGATGGTGACGATCTTTCCCAATTCTTCTTCCTTCACTTCGCTCAATGCAGGAAACTCTTCACTGAGAAACCGCCTCTCCTCGTTAAGTGATTTTGGTTTTGCATCGCCCAGTAGGAACATTACCGAATCCGCATTTGCCCTAATTGAAAACCTACTCGAAGAGTAATCAGTTATTCCAGAAAATTGAACCTCACTACCGACCTTTAATCGAGGAACCAAGTCCTGAACCCAGCTTGCCGTATTCTCCCAAAATACAATAGGAAGACCCGACGGAAGCGAAGCATCCACAATTATAGCTTCATGTGGCCTGTCTGGTTCCGTTGACTGCTTAAAATCCTGGACCACGCCCTGAACATCCAGGAATGTGCCATTTGGGTGATATAGCGAGTCCCTCAGAGGCGGGATGTCTTCACTCTTAAAAGTACTCTCCCAAAAAAATGATTCGCCGGAAGAGTATATGGTAGGCCACTCCTCAAAATGTTGATCGGAAGTGGCCAGAAGTTCTTCAAATCGTATTGAACTCCTGTAGATTTCCGCAGATTGGATGTAAACAATATTATCACCAATACCGGGAAAATAATCAATCACCGTAATAACTGGCCAGTAAACTCCAGTCCCGGAAACCGGGTCGGACCACACGCCGACAGCGAATCTCTCGTTCATCTCGTTGGTGATGTATGCGTGCACTCTACCGTCAGATACTAAAAAGTCGAACTGGAGCCATCGGCCGAATATATTCTGGCGAGGCGCTGAAGTA
>JAFIGB010000155.1 GCA_020831705.1 Candidatus Sumerlaeia bacterium
GCTTCCCCGATGGTGTCTTTCAATACTCCTACTGGTCGCGGAACAACACCCTGGCTTTCCAGATTGATGACTATACAGCGCGCCAACTTATTGCGTGGTCCCTGACTGGTGAGGATCAGTTTGCGGAAAATGCCATTGAAATGCTTCTCATCGTTGCCGACTGGGATCCGGTGGGGGCGACGGGTGTGTGGGAAAACGATCACAGCGCCCACTCCATCATGCGTGCCCTTTCCCTTGGCTATCAGATTCTCGGGGAGCGTATCGAGGAAGCTGATCGCGGGAAGATTCGCACAGCCATTGCGGATCGTGCGGTGGATCTCTATACATTCCTCAATCCATTCGTGACGAAAAACACTGCAGCCGGACCGATGAACGACCCGGACAACAACCATGCATGGTTCTGCGCGACGGCATTGACCTACGGCGCTCTGGCGCTGGCTGGGGAGGATCCCCGCGCGGAGAAGTGGGCCGCCTATTCCGCCCAGCTATACAGGGGGATGTTCCTTCCCAGGGGCGATGCAAAGGGGGGATGGCATGAGGGAAATGATTATTGGTCCTACATGCTGTTCTTCGTTTTTCAGTTCGCCGATTCCATGAACTTTGCCACGGGCGTGGACTTTTTCGAGCACTCATGGCTGAAACATACGGGAAGTTTCAAGGTTCACGTCCATCCCCCCGTGGGCGCTTATGTACCCTTCGGCAACTGCAAGCATTACGCACCGGTGGCCTTCGACAAGGTGGTCATGATGCGGCTGGCTTCCTGGCTGAATGACCCGCTCCTTTGGCGTTATGTTCAGGATGTCGACACACCCATCACTCATACACGCGACATGTATTTTACACTTCTGTGGGGGAGTGACGATATCCCGACCGATCTTCCCGATGCCGATTTTCCCTTTGCCGTTCACTACAAGGACATGGACTGGATTGTCAGCAATACAGATCCGTTCCATGTGGAGAACCAGGCAATATTCGCTTTCAGAAGTGGCCCCTTCCTTGGTCGCGGTTTTGGCCATATACACGCGGACCAGAATCACTTTGTGCTGGCGGTGGGTGGCGACAAGCTGCTGTGGGATGCCGGGTATTATGATGGCTATCTGACGCCCCACAACCGGGATTTCCAGCGCCTCAGCGATGCCCACAACACGATCCTTGTTGATGGGGTGGGGCAGCTTGTTCAAATCGCCGGACTGGATGCGGAGATTGTTCATTTTGAATCGACGGATTCCTCCCTCCGAGTTGTCGGTGACGCTTCAACCCCCATTCTATACGATGGCCGTGTGGAAAAATTCCTTCGCACCATTGACTACGATCATGGGAACGCAAGTCTTCAGGTGGAGGATGACATCGTCCTCGTGGAGCCGGGCGAGATCTCCTTCCTTCTTCACAGCGCCCACCCCATGTCCTACGATGCCGGGGAAAAGCGCATCACTGTAACCGGCGATTCCTACCGTCTCGTGGGGCATTTCGAGTCGGAGATTCCTTTCACTGTCACGATCCGGGATACCTTTCCAGTGGAGCCCAATCGTCCAAAGGGCCGTGAGCATCTTTGGCCGAACCAGTATCACATGGAGATACGTACCACGGAAGCAGCGGGGGAATGGCAGCCACGGTTCAAGGCCACATGGGCGCCAATCGATGTCTATCAGGAGGGGGGCGCTCAATGAACCTCCTCAAGGCAGTTCTCATTGGTGCCGGTCAGCGTGGCACTGACAGCGTGGGGGGATTCGCGAGAAACAACCCGGACGCGGTGAAGTTCGTTGCCGTGGCGGAACCGGACGGGGAGCGCCGCCAGCGCTTCGCCGAACAACACGGGATTTCCGGTGAAGGCCAGTTCGAATCTGCCGACGCCCTCTTCAGCAGCGGAAATCTCGCGGACCTTTGTTTTATCACAACCCTGGACAGAGATCACCATGGCCAGGCGCTATCCGCCCTGGAGGCCGGATATCACGTCTATCTTGAGAAGCCGATGGCGGAGACGCCGGAGCAGATCCTTTCCATTCGAAGGGCTGCATTGAAAAGCGACCGTATCCTTCAGGTTTGCCATCCCCTGCGCTATACACCGTTCTATCGCATGGTGAAGAACCTCCTCGATGATGGCTGCGTTGGCCGGATCCTGACGCTTTCCATGTGCGAAAATGTGGCCTACTGGCATTTCGCTCACAGCTTCGTGCGTGGTAATTGGCGACGCACGGATGAGACCGGCCCCACGATCCTCACCAAGTGTTGCCATGACATGGATATCGCCACCTGGCTGGTGGGCGAGGAGGTCGCCAGCGTTTCCTCCCATGCCGGCCGGATCAACTTCCACGAAGGGAATGCGCCGGAAGGTGCCCCCGCCAGATGTCTGGACGGATGCCCGGTGGAGGAAACCTGCCCCTACCATGCGGGATCCTATTATCTCGGGGGGAAGGTGGATTGGCCGGTCAGTGTTATATCCAATGATACCTCCTTTGCGGCTCGTCGAAAGGCGCTGGAAGTCGGCCCGTACGGACGATGTGTCTATAAATGTGACAACGATGTCGCCGACCATCAGGTTGTGGAGGCACGATTCGCCGGCGGTGCCCTCCTCGACTTTTCCATGCGCGCCCAAACAACGGATGCCTTCCGCACCATCAGAATCAGTGGAACCAGCGGGGAACTGACGGGACATTTCGAGAAGAACGAGATCGAGGTGCGCCGCTTTGGTCCCGGCCTTGGCGTGAATGCCTCGTGGAAGAAGTATCGCCCCTCGACACTTGAGGGCGCCCACGGCGGTGGCGATACCGGGGTGATTCGCAACTTCCTCCGTCTCGTTCATGAAAATGCGCGGGAGGAGATGGTCCAATCCTTGGCCATTGCGGTGGAGGGGCACCTTCTTTCCTTTGCTGCGGAGGCCGCCCGTGAGGAATCTTGTGTGATCGGGATGGGTTCCTTCAAGGAGTCAAAGGGTGTCTAGACCCTTTCGCCTCGGACTTGTTGGCATGGATGGTTCTCACGCCGACGTGTTCCTTGGCGCCTTCAATTCCACGGATCGTTTCCCGGGACTTCGGGTGGATTGCCTCTCCGATGGCGACGAAGCGCGCATGGCGGAGCTCTCATCAAGGCACGATGTCCCCAATATCCACCCGTGCTATACATCGATGGAGGGACTTGTTGACGGGGTGATCATCGCCCACCGGGATGCCCGTCTTCACGAGGCCCCCGCCAGGCATTTTCTGTCGCGGGGAATTCCCTGTTTTGTGGACAAGCCGATGGCTTCAAACGCGGAAGTGGCGCAGGAGTTGATGCTCCTCGCCAACGCGTCGGGTACCCGTGTCACAAGTCTTTCGGTGATTCCCCTTCAGCAAAGCAACCGTGTCGCGCTGGCGCAGGCGAGGGACGGGGAGAAGGGGCGTCTTTTGGGAATCAGTGGTACATGCGATCCCGAATGCGAGTGGAATGGCCTGCGGTTTTATGGAGTTCACCACGTGGAGGTCCTGCGGGCCTACTGGGATGAAATGCCAGATTCCGTTGTCTATAAGGGGGTCATCGGAGGGCACCGCCTGTTTGAGTTCCACTGGGAGGTAAAGGGGGAGTACTGCATGCTTCGTGGTTGCAGGGAATTCGGGGGACCGTTCACGCTCCACTTCGAGAAGGGCAACACGCCCATCACCCTGGATGAGGACCCCTACCGTGTGGGCTTGGAACAGATTGCGGATTTCTTCCTGAGGAAGCGCCTGCCCCGATCCCATGACACATTGTTCGAGGTTCACCAGCTCCTTGACGCCATGCAGGCGGCGTGGCTTTGCCAGGGAAGCCATATCCTGGTTTGACGGGGGGGGTCTATATCACCTCGTGCACATTGACGTGCGCCGAATGGAAAATGTGTGTATAGACGATGGATACGGCACCCAGGGCGGCAAGGCGGGCGTTGGGGTCGCTGACGATGATGGCGGTGTTCTTGTGCAGGGAGGCCAGGGCGTGCTGGCGGGCGACCTCGCGGGCACGGGGGAGGAAGATGTCGGCAGCGCGGGAGACGCGACCACTGAGGACGATGGCCTCGGGACTGAACAAATTAATGACGGTGGCGATGGCGCGACCCATGCCGTCGGAGAATTGCTCGAAGACCTCCAGGGCGCGCTTGTCCCCCTCCCGGGCCAGATCGGCGACCTCCCCGGGTTCGACCTTTGAAAGGCCGGCCTTCGTGGCCAACCTTTCGATGCCCGCACCCGAGGCGAGGTTCTCCAAGCATCCCACACCACCGCAGTAGCAGGGCACCCCCGCCTCACCCATGGGAAGATGCCCGAACTCAAGATCCTTTCTGTACGATCCATGGATGAGCGCGCCGTCTATAACGACGCCGAGCCCCAGGTTCACACCGACCTTGAACACGGCGAAGTTGGAATACTTGCGACCGACGCCAAACCATGTCGATCCGATGGCCATCATGCGTGCATCGCGGTCGACGAAGACCTCCACATCAAAATCCTTGTGAAGCTCGGCGCGGATTTTTTCCGCCGCGGACTGGTAGTCAAAAATCGCGTTCTCGCCCTTTGTATAGATGATGGCGGGAATGCCCACGCCCACTCCGCAAAGAGGGGGGAGGGGCGATGGGGCGCATTCCACCGTCTGGCGCGCGACCTTGGCGGCCCATGTGGCGAACTTGGAGCCATGGGAGATGGGCGGGGTGATCAATTCCTCCTCATGGACGAGATTGCCGCCCAAGTCCATCAAACGGCCGATGGTGCGGTGGCGGCCGATATCAACCCCCAGAACAACGGCGGCTTGATGATTGAGGACAACGGGCGTCGGGCGACGGCCCCTGGGAATCTCCACGGCGGGTTGTTCGAGGAGGATCTTCTGGGCAATGAGGTCGTCGACGAGCATGGAGGTGCTGCGCAGGTTGAAGCCGGTGACCTTGGCAATGTCGACCCGCGCAAGCGGCCCCTCCTGGCGCAGAACATTAAGAATGGCAAGCTTTCGCAGGCGGCGCTGATCTATGGAACGGTCTGCCGGCGTTCCCGAGGAGGGAATCAGGACGAGGTCCTTGCGGCAGGGAATCATTGTTGTCGTCATCGTTGGGG